>PKCN01000199.1 GCA_002862205.1 Planctomycetaceae bacterium
GCCTTTCGGTCCAGAGATGAGATCATTTGCTGCCAACCCGGCATGCTTGGCTCTGGGGCGACAATGGTGACTGAATTGCTGCGTCGATCGACCTCGACAGTCGTCCCCTGAAGCGGCGCTGCAGTCAGTTGGAACGCGGCACGCTCGCCATTGCGGGTCGTTGTTACAGGAGTGCTGCCTCCGGCAAGAGACTGCAGGCTGTCCTCGAATTCACGCCACGTGATATTGGCCAAAGCGATCCGCATCGGGCCAGTCGACTTTGCTGATGCCATCCGGATCTGGGATGTCAGCAAATTCTTGACCTTCGTGGCGATCGCCGCTTGAGCCGCCTTGGGTGCCATCACCACAAGTTGCTCGTTGGGAACGTCAGGTGCGATTCGGACTCCCGGGACGTCACGGTACTGAAGGCTCAGCGTCGTCGCGATGCCACGCGCCTGAGCCGCAGGTACTTTTAAAGTCTGCAAACTTGGTGAGATACCGTCCTGAGCCAAAGCTTGGATCGTTGTTGCGCTCAACAAAGCAACAACCAGCATATAATTAGTCGTGAAGCGTCGCATCAGCGAGCACCCTCTCTTGCACGGGAATTCGTTAGTGACTTGAGCGGGCTCCCTGCGAACGCTCCCCACTCAATGAGGAACATCGGACTTATAGCTTCAATTGCTACAGAGAAAAATATCGTTAGATACAGAACGAACCTCGTAAGAGTTATTTGCAAGCAATATGCGAGAAGGAAAAATGACTGCCCTTTCCGAAAGTTATTAATTTTTGTTAAAGGACGATCTCGTTTACTCCGACAACCTTTCCGATTTTGCCAGTCAGGTACTAGGTCATGCGCAGGCTATCTTTCGCCACGCTCATTTTTGCCGTCACGACAACCTTTTTCATGGGCTGCAGGCAAACTGCCGGGCCATCCATGGGCGGCACGATGTCGTCGGGAAGTATGTCCCCGGCAATGCAGTCGCCATCCTTCAACCCGTTTGGAGGCTCGACCCGAGTGTCGCCTCCACCCCCAAATGCATCGGCGACACAGAATCCTTACATCGGGGGCCCACCGGGCCAAACGAACACCGCCCACTCAGCAACGGGTGGTTTCGTTTCTGCCGCGCCCAGTGCTGCTGTTGCACCTGTCTCGGGACAGGTTGTCGGTTCGGGAGTCCAGCCAGTCGGGTTCGTGGGAAACACGGGTAACCCCACAATGCAAGCAGGATTTACCAACAATAATGCTGCCCCAATCGCCCCTGCTGGCGCTGGCACCACAGCTGGCTATGGCAACAGCACGCCAGCCATTGTGAACCAATTTCGTGCGGGTGGAATGCAGGTCAACGATCTCACGGCCGCTCCATCGCCACCCGGCTATCGGGCACCTGGGCAAACCAACGCTGTACCAATCGGAACCGCTGCACCCTCGGGAATGTCCACGGCACAACCTGTATTCGCGCCTGCATCAGCACCCCTGATTCCAGCCAACGGAGTCCCCGCGGTAGGCGTCTCGCCGGTCAGCAGCATGACTCCGATCCAGCCAACACAGTATCAGCAACCACAAGCATGGCAGGGCTCAAATCCGAGTCCTGCTCAGGATGCGGAGATTGCCAGTCGAATGGTTCCCGTCACCCCTAACCCATTGGACACCACGGCGCCTGTTACCCAAACGGGAACCCCTTCTGCTGCAACTCAAAGTAGCAGCAACGCAGCCGGCTCTGATTTGATGTGGCGTCGTCCTGGCAGTTGAATGACCTGAGTTGATTTTTGGGTGCCAAGGAGAAGCAGGTTCTCAAAGTCACCACGACTGATCAGTGAATCCGATACACAAAATGGGTCAATTCCCTGTCAAGCTAGCTATGGCTGGGGGATACGCTTGCCTTGCGTGCACCACACAAACAGCAGATTCATGCGTACGCTGTATGAATGGTGAGAGCTCACAGCAACAGAGCTCACAGCAACAGAGCTCACAGCAACAGAGCTCGCAGCAACAGAGCTCACAGCAACAGAGCTCACCGTAACAGAGCTCGCAGTAACAGAGCTCGCAGCAACAGAGCTCACCGTAACAGAGATCACAGGAACAGAGCGTGATGACAGTTCCACCGCCGGCGGTTCTTCAAACCTTGGCTGATTTGATCCGCATCAACAGTGTGAACCCCCATTATGCGTCGGGAGTGCCTGAGTCTGAGGTGATGGATTACATCGAGGCTTTTTTTGGGCGTCGATCCATCAACACTTGGCGTCAGCCGGTTCAGCCCCAACGCGATAATCTGATCGCTTCCATTGCTGGCCGTGATCGCACTCGGAAAATGATTTTCGAAGCCCACGTGGATACTGTGTCAGTCGAGGGAATGACCATTGCTCCCTTCGACCCGGTGCTCAAAAACGGCCGTATGTATGGTCGGGGTGCTTGCGATACCAAGAGTGGTTTGGCCGGTATGATGCACGCTTTGGCCGATGTTGCTCAATCCGCAACCAGACCTCCGTGTGATGTCTGGTTTGTTGCCACGGTGGATGAAGAATTTGCTTATCGGGGTGTGGCAGAGTTTTGTCGGGATCTCGAGGCTGCTACCTGTGCAGTGGCTGTGGTTGCAGAGCCAACCGAAATGCAACCGATCATCGCTAGTAAAGGGTTGATTCGTTGGGTCATTGAAACAACGGGTGTCGCAGCCCATTCCGCCAAACCACAACTTGGTGTTAACGCCATTACCAGCATGGTTCATGTGCTGGCAGCACTGGATCATGACAACACGCAACTCTCACGCAGGTCGCATCCGTTGTTGGGATCGGCAACCTGTAGTGTGGGTGTGATTCGAGGGGGAATTCAAGTGAATTTGGTGCCAGCATCGTGTCAGGTCGAAGTCGACCGACGTTTGCTGCCAGGCGAAACCAGTGACGGTGTTTTCCAGCATTATCAAGCGATGATTGATCAGGTCATGCAGGAACACCCACAGGTCAAGGCAATCATGCACCCTCCGATGCTGACAGACTTGCCATTGGAAACACCTGTGGATTGTGCACCAGTCCACGAACTGGTTCGAGTGCTGAGCGACCTGGGTTATCAGGCAAAGCCTGCTGGGATGCCATTTGGTAGCGATGCCAGCAAGTTTGGCGCGATGGGAATTCCCAGTTTGATCTTCGGGCCGGGAAGTATTGATCAGGCGCACACGGCCGATGAGTTCGTTGACTGTGAGCAGGTTTTGCATTGCTGTGAGGTCTATCGTCGTTACATGCTTGCCGACGGTGTGCTGGCGGACTGCCCTCAGGTTTGAAAAGTTTGAATTGGAAATCAGGGCTGCCGGAAATCAGGGCTGCCGGAAATCAGGGCTGCCGGAAATCAGGGCTGCCGGAAATCAGGGATTGGGTGGGAATGAACCTACCAGCCATTGCTCACTTGGCAGCAGTTGAGGTCGATGGCGAAGCCACTCCACTGCATTGAGGCAGTTCAACACTGGTTTGCAGCCCAGGTTGGTCACCTGCATTTTTTGCACTCTTCTCACTTTCCCGTGTCATGTGGTTCAAGTGGCTATAACATAGGGAGTGATCATGTTGGCAATGAGCGTTTCTGCGGTAGTAATGCAGTTCGTCGTCTGACATGGTTTTGACTTGCGGCTCAGAAGCATGCCGTTGTCAGGATTGATCGCTTTTGTGATGGCGAATTGAAATTAGAGAAATATTCTGTTTCGGATACCGATGTGTTGCTTGTTTCTACTCGTCTTATCGTTGCTGTGCTTGTTGGCTGTTTGGTCGTACAAGTGCTGGGGTGTCACTCTGGTGAGGAGAGTGGGGCATCGAAGGTTGATTCAAAGCCGACAATTGAACAGCAACAGGCTTCTGCCAGGGCAGAAGCGCAGCGACAACTTGTGGATGCTCAGACACTGCTTGAGCAGGGAAATGCGGATCAGGCCTGGGACTTGGTCAACCAGATTCTGTTGATGACGCCCACCGATGTGAATGCCTTGAGACTGGCTGTCGGAATCAAACAGCAGCAGGGTGAATTACGGGAGGCGGCAGAGCTGGCTCTCCAGGTCGCCGATTTGGATCCAGCGGGTGCTGTCCAAATGTTGTTGGTGGCATTTCAGTGCCACCTGCAATGCCAGCAGTTTGCTTTGGCGGAGGCAGATCTTTTGCGGGCGCAGAAAATCAGTCCGAAAAATCCCCGGATCCTGCGCGTGTTGGCTCAGTTTCTCAATGCACAGGGCAGACGGATCGAAGCGAGCAAGCACGTGCGACAATTGATTCGCATGAAAAATATTCAACACCCGGAAGTGCTGAGTCTGATCGATTTGCGAGGTCCATTCCCGCTCTCGTCCTTTGACGAATATACCCGTGATGCTCCACTCTCGCTTTTCAGTCTCGGGGACTTGCGGTATCAGTACTCCACGACCAAATCAGAGCCAAAGGAGTTACTGAATCGCGCCAAGGAACTTACCAGCACGTTCCCAGATTCGGCCGCTGCGATGGCATTCCGTTGTCGAATGTTGGCTGATTTCGGGCGACATGAGGAATTAAGAAGGCTGCTGGGGGAAGTGCCGGATGGTATTCAGGAATTTGACGAGTTCTGGTTTGCCGTGGGCACGCTACTTTCGAGTGATAACGAGGATCGTCTTGCGATTGGGGCGTTCGCTCAGGCAATGGCGTGTAATCCAACAGACCGGGAATCGCTCCGTTCCATGATTGCGTGTTTCACCAGGTTGGGAGAGTCTGAGTCTGCACTGTTACTCGGAAAACGATTGGCAGATCTCGATAAGGTGTTTCGGATTGTAAAAGATGCGGACGCCGAAAATGCCCGTTGGATTTCACAGACATTGCAACAGCAGGTGCGTCCCTGGGAAGCCGCAGCCTGGCTGATGCATGCAGCAAAAATCGATGGCACGTTGCGACAGCTGATTCCAGAATTGAATCGCCGTGAACAGGCAATTTTGAAATGGGAACAGGGGGCAAGTGACGCACAGATGCAAACAGCACGCGTGGAAACCCTTCTTGGATTTTCGCGGCAGCAATGGCCCACGCCGCAAATGGCTTCCCTGGTAAAAACACGCCGTGTTGAAATGGGAGTTGATACGCCAGCCGATTTTGTATTTCAGGATGTGGCTGGGGATGTTGGCATTGAAGCCACGTTTGTCAGTGGATTTCCGCTCGATGGAAGTCCCTATGCGATTCACGAAGTCAACGGCGGTGGACTTGCGGCATTTGACTATGATCTCGATGGACGTTGTGATATTTACATTGTGCAGTCAGGTGGGGATCCTCGTGTGATGGATGATGCGACTGCCAATCAACTGTTCCGCCTGCTGCCGGAGCAGCATTTTCGCGACGTCACCAATGTGGCACATGTCGGAGACCGCAAGTTTGGTCAGGGAGTGTGCGCGGGCGACCTCAATCAGGATGGTTTTCCTGATCTGCTGATTGCCAACATCGGGTCAAACTCGGTTTACCTCAATCAGGGTGATGGGACGTTTCGTGAGGCAAGCGAGATTCTGGGTGACAATCCCTTTCAATGGACATCCAGCATTGGTTTGGGGGATTTGAATGGCGATCACCTGCCAGATCTTGTGGAAATCAACTACATCGATGATGTCGATGCCTTTGACTTGCGTTGCACCGACAATTATCTGGATTGCCAGCCTCAGGAATTTCGCAAGAGTCAAGATCGGGTTCTGATGGCGGACGCGCAAGGGCGTCTGGTGCCCAGTCAAGCGTTTGCCAAAGGAAGTCCTACTGCCAAGCTGGGGTTTGGTCTGGTGATGGCGAATTTTGACGGCCAACACGGCAACGATTTCTTCATTTCAAATGATGGTGATTTCAATCACTTTTGGCAGAGTCAGCCAGCCAACCCCTCCGTCGCTGAAATATTTGGTTTGGTCGAGTCGGGCAATCTTCGGGGGTGCAGTGTTGGGCGTGCGGGAAAGAGCCAAGCCTGCATGGGAATCGCATCCGGTGATTTTGACCGCAACGGCACGCTTGATCTGCATGTGACCAATTTTGAAAACGAACCGGTCAATTTGTTCCTGCAGTCAACCGAGGGAATCTTTATCGATGAGGTCAATCGCAAAGGGTTGGGCCAGACCTCGTTTGGCGTGCTAGGGTTTGGAACCCAAGCTGCTGATTTTGATAATGACGGCTGGCTTGATCTGGCCGTGTTGAATGGTCACGTGTATGACGGTCGCGTTGATGAGATTCCGTTTCGTATGCTGCCGCAGCTTTTTGAAGGAAATCGTGACGGATTTTTATTGCATACCGAAGCGATGGCCGGCGAGTATTGGAGCGAAAAAAAGTTGGGGCGAACTCTCGCGACTCTCGACTGGAATCAGGATGGTCGTGTCGATCTGATTGCCAGCCATCTCGATCAACCGATTGCACTGTTGCAGAACAATGCACCAGCAGAAAACTGGATCGAATTTGAATTGGTCGGAACCGTCAGCGAACGAGAGGCCATTGGTGCCGAAATTCAACTGGTCGCAGGCGAGGAGCGTTGGACAGGATGGCAAATCGGAGGCGATGGGTTGATGTGCAGCAATGAGGCTGTTATCCACTTTGGAATCGGCGATGTGAAGCAGCCTGCAAGCGTTGAGATTCAATGGCCAAGTGGGATGAAAACCGTGCTCAAAGATTTGCCTGTCAATCAACGCTACTTGATGGTCGAAGGGCAAGACAAGCCCACGCAACGTTGAAGTGAACCAGGGGCAGCGGGTGGCTTGTCTGCCCTGCAATCATGTTGGCACGGTGCGCAATGTCCTCTGATCAACCCCTTGTCATTCAGTCTGCTGGCAAGTGCTGTGATTAATCACGGGCGTACGCTTTGGTCATTCCTTCGATCATCAAGTAGCGTTGATTGATTTGCAGATTTGTGAAGCTTTGCAGATTTCCCGAGGGCCATTGCACATCAACACGGTCGATCGATTTTGCATCGGCAAGACCAAAGTCCAGAACAGCCTCATTGCTGCATAGAAAACCGTCGCCTCCGGCTTGCCATTGGGTCCACGTTTGCTGACCACAGGTCACGGTGATTCTTGCTCCGGTTGCATCCCGCTCGCTGCGGGTGCCCTTGAGCTCGATCTGCACGCTTTGACCGCCAACAGTGTTGTTGGTGAGCAATGCCACCGGACCATCGAGGTGATTGGTCACCAGGTCAGGCCGTGAATCACGATTCCAGTCCAAGACAGCCATGGTGCGGCCAAGTTGATTTTTCGTCCAATAACCGGAATCGGGGGTCACTGAAACTCTTGTTGATGATCCATCGGAAAGCGTTTGGAAGAGTTGTGGTTTCATTTTGTAAGGTTCCTGACTGCCGGGTTTGTCGACCACGTGGCCATTGAGCACAGCAAGGTCGAGCCAGCCATTACGGTCAAAGTCGACCGCTTGTGTTCCCCAGCCAACGGTATTCTGGCTGGCAGAGAACGTTCCAAAGTCAAAGTTGGCAGGTACAAACAGGCCAGTTTTTCTTTGCAGATAGATGTCGGAGGCTTCGTTCCAGTAATTGGTGACCTGCAGATCAAGTGTGCCATTGTGGTCCAGATCACCATGGGCAATCCCCATGCAACCACGCGGTCGTCCGATTGGATCCGAGCCGCAGCCAAACAATTTTGCATTCTCTCGGAGTTGGCGTTCTACTTCAGAAGAGTTTTGGCTTCCGGTCCAAAAATGATTGGGGCGAGTGTCGTTGGCAATGAACAACTCGTTGCCCGGTTTGCCGTCAAAATCGGTCAACACCACTGCGAAGCCAAAGCTGGGTCTGTTAGCGATATCCAGGCACCCATTGAAAGCAGTGATGTTGCCGTTGGCCTCTACCTGCCACACGCGATCAGTTGCAGGTTGAAAGACCCGGGGGCTGCAATGTGTCGAATTCGGGGTGCAAGGGGTGGTCAGAGCTTGCGGATCGTCGATGTAATTCACCGCTACAATTTCCGGCAGATGATCACCTCCCAAATCACCACACGCGATGCTGGTTGTCCATCCGCCCTGTTGGTTTCCATCCGGGATGGGTTCGGCTGCAAACGTTCCATCGCCGTTGTTAATGTAGACAAGGTTCGGGCCAATGTTGGCAACAACGAGATCGGGAAATCCGTCCTGATTGAGGTCGGCGACTGCAACTCCCTGTCCATAACCCCGGTCACCCGTTTCTGACTGCTTGCTGACACTCTGAAACCGTTCGCCATTGAGATTGGCAAACAGTTGGTTAGGTTGTGATCCCTCTGTGTCAAACGCGGCCCCACCTCCTTGAGTGAAGTAAAGATCCATCCAGCCGTCGAGGTTGTAATCAATGACACCGATGCCTCCCCCGGTTAGTTGGTAAATGAAAATAGCATCATCGCCACGATCCTGGTGACCGTTGTCGTACGAAAAATCGAGTCCGGCAGTAGCGGCAGTATCAGCCATTTGAATCTGCACATTTTCGGCAGAGTTTGCCGGGTTCGTGGTGGTTTCACTTTTCATGGCGAGGTCATCGCTCGTGGGTAGCGGCCATGATTCGAGATCAATATTGCACGCTAGAAATTGGTCAGTGGCAGGATTCTCACTTTCCTGCAGTGTCTGCCTCAACTTGGTCAGATCGTTTTTTTCCTGTTCCGTTGTTGTGTAGTATTTGGCAGCAGTTTCTCTCCAGGCTACCGATTCCCACGGCCGACCAAGGTTCCACAGGATATCTGCCATTCGGCTCATTTCCTGCCTGGTTCCTCTTTTCCGACCAAACTGTATCGCCAGTCGGGATGCTTCGGTGAGTTGCTGTTCCCGACCAGCAGCCGTGTCGGCTTTGTCGTCTTCTCCCGCGAAACGCAACGAGCGTTCCAACGCCTGGTACGCGTACCGATCCGTCGGATCACGTAAAACTGCTTCACACAGGCAACGCACTGCTTCTCGATGGCGGTCATGGCGTTGCATCCAGATTCCCGTGCTGGACCAGTACTCGGGTTCACGCTCAATTTCTGCTGGCAAGCTCGAGAACCAGCTCTGCAGTGCATCCTCGTCTTGCAATTCGGTGTACAACCGACCGAGAAATGCAGCGATGGGGGTCGAGTCAGGGAATGCCTTGCGCAATTGTCGTGTTAACGCAACCGCTTCCCGCATTTCTCCTTCGCTACGAGATACCTTTGCCTGTGCCAGCATCGCTGGTGTCATCACACCATCGTATTGCGGCTTGGGGAGTGTCGTGTCGATGAATGGATTGCCATAGGTCGTCATGGCAAATAGTTCTTTTTCCCTGATTTTTCCCAGTTTGGCCAACGCCAGAAGATGTGGGGCGGCTTCAATGCGGCGTCCCTGATTGTTAAGGATGACCGCGAGTTTGCGATGTGCCTTGGCGGGGTTCTGATCGACGCTTAAAACTTGCTTGAGTTTTTGTTCAGCAGTCGAGTAGTCTCCTGCTTGAGTCGACCAGTCCACCGCCATCCATAGCTTCTCGAGTTCCAGGTCCGAGTTGACGTTTTCAATTGAATCAAGAATTTGCAAGGCCGCAGATTCATTGCCCTGCGCCGCTTCTACTCGGGCTGACAAAATCAGCGCATCCCGGTTCGCTGGGTCAGCAATCAGGATTCGACTCAATTCCTCGCCAGCCCCAACGAAGTTCTCATCATCGAAGAAATCCTGAGCAGTATCCAATCGCTGTTGCGGTGTTTGCGAGGCTGATGCCTGTTGACTCGCTCGCAGTTGCTGTTGACGCAGTAATTGCTGAGCAGTGGGGCCGGATTTTTCTTTTCCACAACCCGTAAAAGCCAGAACGAGACAGATCACGGCGGTCGTCATCGTGCAGGCGACTCTGGAGAGTCGACCGGTGATGTTTCGGTGTTGTGGTCTGGCAGTCTTGCAGGAGAAATTTTGGATGGTTTGTTCACTCACGTCCAGGCTCCGATTCTTTCGCTGCCGGACGGGTTGGGTTGTTGTCGGGTGCTGTTAGAGCCACCGCTGGGCTCTCTTGAATGGCTGCAATATTGGGTTTGGCCAGTTCGAAGGCTGAACCCGAACCCTCGACCATCAGGTACTCTGCACCACAGGGAATCGAGGTGAATTGTTCCGTTTGACCTGATGGCCAGCGTACCTCAATGTCACCGGTTTCAGTCAGTTGGCCAGTTCCAATGACCAGTTTGCGTTCACTGCTGCACATGTAGCCATCGCCAGCAGTGAGTTGCGTGGTGACTTGTTGGTCACCCAGCGACAGAGTGACAGATGTTCCGATGCCGTCTCGTTGGCCCGTGGTCGACTTGAGATGCAAAACGATTTCGTTTCCGGCTTGATTGGTCTGGTTGACCAGTAAAGAAAGTGGCTCATACAAGTGTGAGATGGCAACATCGACAAGCCCATCGCGATTCGCATCGAGGGTTACCAACGCTCGCCCCAGGTGGTTTTGAGTGAAGTAGTCACCGACGGTGGAACCATCGATCTGCTGCCACTTTCCTGCCGCACCAAGTTCAAACAGTTGTGCGGGCATTTTGTAGGGGACATCCTTGGCATCCACATCATCAACATGGCCGTTGGTGATCAGCAGTTCAACCACTCCGTTGTTATCCAGGTCGATCCACTCTGTGCCAAATCCAAGCAGATCCATGGATGGTTTTGCAAGGCCTCGTTGTACCGTTCGATCAACCCACAAGCCTGGAGCTGCCTGTTCGTAGAATGTGTTGTGGTCTCCGGCAAAGTGTGTCAGGAAAAAATCAATGTCGCCATCCCGGTCGGGATCTCCAACAGCCATTCCCATGGATGCCTGTGATAGTGACCGCCCACTGAGTCCCAGACCCCGGATTGCGCCCAGGTCGACCATGCCAAATTCACCGGCTTTGGTTTCACCTGACCAGAATTGATTGACGGTCATGTCATTGGCGACATAAAGATCGAGCCCCGGTCGCTCATCAAACATGCCGGCGACCACTCCGAGTCCACGGCCGGGTGACGTCTGGCCAGCCCATTGCGTTGTGATGTCAGTAAAGTTTCCCAGTTCGGAGCCACGCCAGAAATGGTCGGTGTCTGCGTCAAAGTCCAACGGAGGACAGGTGGCAAGTCCACGGGAATTGCGGCAAGCTTGTTGGTAGGGTTTTTCGCCTCCGCAATAGGTCACCTCGTACAAGTCTGTCAGACCATCGCCATTGATGTCCGCGATCAGACCACAGGTGGTCCATGATTCACCACGCAGACCGACGCTGTCAGAGACGTCGGAGAACGTTCCATCACCGTTATTTCGGTAGAGGCGATTGCGACCGATGTTGGCATCAAACAAATCAGGGAAACCATCCGAGTTGTAGTCGCCCACCGCAATCCCCTGCCCAAAACCACGATCAGAATAATCCGACTGTGATGTGACCTCTTCAAATTGTCCTTCAAGATTTCGCAGCAAGCGGTTGGGCGATGAGTCGTCCTGTTTGGGCTGCCCGTCCAAAACGGCCAGTGCCAAATCGGGCCAGCCGTCGAGATCAAAGTCAATCACGCCCATGCCACCGCCTACGCTTTGGTAGATCCAGTGACCGGTTTCATTGGCCGCGGTGGCAAGCTTGCAAAGGTGGTTCAATCCACGCGCCGAAGCTTCATCTCGCAAATGAATTTTCCCCTTGGCAAGGCTGGCGGACGAGTTTGGCCTGAGAGAACCTGGACCCCAAGTCACAGGCGGCAAATCACTGAGGTCGATGAGTTTTGCCAATTGTAAATCGGGTGCCTGCCACGGACTCTGTGCCGTCATCCCGGAGCGAATGCGGACGTATCGTTCCCTGGCGTCCGAGACCTTGTCCTCGTGAAGCGAGATTGCCAACCTCGCCCAGCCTTCGGCTTCCCATGACCTTCCCATCGCAAGCATGGCATCAGACACGTCAAATGCTGCTGATTGCGATAAACCACCCCGTTCCAGATGCGTCTTGACGCTGTCACGCAACAAGGTGGCACGATTGATTTGGATTGCGACCCGGCTCGCTTCGTCGTCACGCTTGATCTGCTTCAAAGCAAACAGCAGGTTGGGCAGAGCTTCCGGGTAGCCAGATGAATCCAGACGCACGGCCTCCCAGAAAGCTCTCGCCGCTTCGCCGAATTTCTGCTCGTGCTCGGCCCAGCAGCCAGCAATCATCCAGTAATCAGGGAAATCATGAGCCGACTCGGGAACGGATTGATGCCATTGAGGAAGTTCGGTGAATTCCCCCAGCTGCACCAACGCCAGACCGTACAGCATTTGTCCGGGTAGAAAATCCGGATGCTGTTGCACTACCGGTTGAAGTCTTGCTTTCACTTTCGACCATGACAGTTGATTTGCCTCTGCCCGCGCCAAACCAAATTGTGGTCTGAGGTCACTTGGATTTTTGGTCAAAAGCCTTTCGCACATCTCGCCATCCGGTTCAACACGACGCGGGTCAGCGAGAACTTGAAGTATCTCCGGATCTGCACCACCACGTTTCGCAAACTCGCGAAGTGCATCGACACCTTGTTCAGCGACCCCCAACATCGCGGCCAGTCCCGCCATCTCGGGACCTGCTTCGGGGTGGCTGGGATACGCGTCGGCTCGCTGCTGAAGTACGCGTAAGCAATCAAATGCCCGCGAAGATGCCATCAAACGCATTGCATATTTTGAGAGGAATGGTTCGGTGGGCGAATTCGTCTGCCGTAAAACTTCTTCATAGCTCTCATTGGCAAGGCCGTTATCACCGCTGCCTGCCGCGATGTCACCCAGCATCTCCAAACCACGCAAATCATCCGGGGCAATCGTCAAGTGTCCACGAATCGCCTGATCAGCCGCTTTGAAATCTTGACGCCGATAAGCGATGACCGCTTGACGAAATAAATGCTCCATTTGCTGCGGTTGGGATACTGATGAATCGGCTGCTGTGCCGTTGTTCACCGCTTGGGAGGATGATTGGTCAGAGCCTCCACAGCCACTCCAGATTCCCAGACCCGGTACCAGTAAAATCGCTACCGTCAGCAGATTCCGCAATGTGGTGGGGGGCTTGTTGTGCGGGCTTGCAGTTTTCAACGCTCAAAATCCGGACGGTCATGGAGGGGAAATTTGGAATCGTCATGCCGAGACATTGACGCCGGCAACGCAGTAAACGAACATTGAGGGATTGCGTGCTTGCGCAAAGTCGCTCTCAGCAGCAATTTTTCGACCTTACTTCAACATTGTAGGCAATAATATGACCCGTCAATTTTCGTTTCTGTTCTCATCCGTACTTCTTGTTTCCATGTTCACTTTCGTCGGATGTGGTGGGACTGGCGGCGAAGCTACGTTCACTCCCCCATCAGATGAAATCAGTGCCGAAGAGCAGGCAGAAGATGAGGCCTACGAGCAGCAAATGCAGGACGACATGCAACGTCAGCAAAGCGAAGGTACCAAATAACTCGAATTCTTTTTCGGTTCATCTTGGGTGTTTTTGAGCCACCCCCGCAGGGGGGTGTTTTTTCATGGGGTCGTTACAGATCTCCGTGAGCACCGGTTCGGACGCTCTGATGCATAATTCGTGCAGGATTTCAGTTGCATTTATTCCTGTGCGTCTTTACATTCTGTTACCGGACGTCAAAGGCGCTAATCATGCCCATACGGGGATGCGCTATCTTTGGGTCTGAACGTTTTCATCAATTTTTGTCTTAGTTTCCGGAGTTTTCTATGTACTCGAATCGTACTCGGCGACAGGGTTTCACCTTGGTCGAGTTGTTGGTGGTCATCGCGATCATCGGTGTGCTGGTGGGGCTTTTGCTTCCAGCAGTACAGGCTGCCCGCGAGGCGGCAAGGCGCATGAGCTGCAGTAACAATTTCAAGCAAATTGGACTCGGCTTGCACAACTATCATTCGGCCTACAAAAACCTGCCCATGAATGCTGGTGGAACAACGTTCCAAGGCTCCAACGGCAACCAGAGCAACCGCCTGTGGTTGAGTTGGATGGTCGGTACGCTTCCTTTCATTGAGCAGCAAGCATTGTGGGAGCAAGTCGCCAACCCGCTGGCGTTCAACCGTACAGGAGCAACTCGCAACCCACCGTGGCCAGCGATGGGACCGAACCCATGGAGCCAGGACTACCAGCCTTGGTTGACTCAAGTTCCAACCTTCCGTTGCCCAAGTGATCCGACGCAACCGGTCAACTATCGCGTCGCCTTCAACAACTACTCGGCATGTGCTGGCGATGCATTTTTCGAGCAGGCACACGGTGGTATCGATGATAATGGTAATGCTTCCGGCAGTGGTGGCTGGGGTGAAGAGAGCAGCGAGCGTTGGGCTCGTGGTGTTTTCCGAGCACGTCACTTCACCAAGTTCCGTGACATCACCGACGGCCTTGCCAACACCATCATGTGTGGCGAAAACGTTGTTGGTGCACGTGACCTGCGTGCTTCGGCAACTATCATTGCTGCCGACAACGTGTCATGGGATCAACCGCCAGCGTACTGGAAGCAGTACCTGGATCCTGAGCGACCTGGATACATCAATAGCAACACTGGTACGGGTGGTTTGAATCGTTGTGGTGGCAAGCCTTGTTATGAAGGCAATGCAAACCATCAGCGTGGTCGTCGTTGGTCTGATGGTCGTCCAGAATTCAGTACATTCCAAACCATCACTCCACCCAACAGCTACAACGTTCAGCGTTGGCACGGACGTAGTGGTGCTTACTGTGCATCGAGTTATCACCAAGGTGGTGCTCATATCCTGATGGCAGACGGTGCGGTTGTCTTCATCACTGATTCGATCGAATCTGGTGATCAGCAGCATGTCGCCTATGGTCGTGACAACGGCGATGGACGTGGCTGGGAAGGTGGCGCCGGCCGTGAAAGTCCATACGGACTTTGGGGAGCCTTGGGCACCAAGAACGGCAAGGAAACTATCGAAGAGCAGTTGAATCAGTAATCGATTCCAGATCTTCATTTCCTGAATTACATCTGAAACGGGTGTGGCTAAATCAGCCACGCCCGTTTTTTTTGTGTTCGATAACCCAGTTCCGGCAAACCATCCTGTTCGCAGGTTCGTCATCACTTGAGTAGCTGCCGCGGGGAAATCTTAAAAGAACTGCCCAGCAGCAAAAGGGAATCTGCTGAAAATCAAACCCATTGGGCCATGTGCGGTAGGCCTATGGTGCGGTAAGCCTATGGTGCGGTAAGCCTATGGTGCGGTAAGCCTACGGTGCGTCGGACCGTTAAGAACCATGTTTGGGCATTACCAGTACAATAAAACCTGATCGCTCAGTCACCCACACGAGCACCTCTTCATCCACTCAAGCGAATGTCCCAACCACGCAAATGTTTCTGCCCCCTGAATCGATGGCTGTGGATGTGCCTTTACGGGGGGGTATTGTGGATTGCCTGTGGCTGCGATTCCGATTCCACATCCAATCAAAATTCTGCGAAACAGGCTCCTGCAATCCCGGATGGCACCGTTGTGGATGCGGGTGACCGTACTGACAATGACCCAGCGAGTGCTAGCCAGCCTGAATTCAATCGTGAAAGTTCTTTGTCGAAAGCGGAGCGTTTGATGCGTTCGGGGCAAACGCAGGAAGCGATTGTTGAACTGCAGCGAGTCTTGCTTTCTGATCCTGAGGACGCCGAAGTTCTGTTTCGGTTGGCAAATGCTCAGGCGAGTCTGGGCGACTTGGCGAGTGCGGTTGAGTTGCTGGGGGCGATTCCAGAGGACCACCCTCAGGCAGGGTTGGCCGCTTTAGGGCAGGCCGCTGATTGGTCCATGCAGTTGAAGCGTTTTGACGAGGCGGAGCGGCTTTACCTTAAGGTTTTGGGTCGGGCGTCTGAGGCTGCAGTGGTCCATCGGCAATTGGCATTTCTATACAACCGACAGGGGAGACGACATGAGGCTTTTGCGCATTTGCAGCAACTTTGTCGACTGGGAAATGTTCAGCAGGATGAATTGCATGCGATGATGGTGTTGGGGCACGCCATTTTTGATGATCCAAACAGCACAGTGTTGCGCAAGAAAGCTTACTTACCGATTGGTCCAGCTGCAGAAGCGAGAATGCTGTACACGGCCAGTCGATATCAGGACGCTCTGGCCGTGCTTGACCCGGCGGTAAGGGCAGGTGAAGTGCCACCGTCGATCCTTGCGTTTTATGGATTGCTTTCGATTGAGTCCCAGGATGAGCAACGTTTTCAATGGTGGCTGGCGCGCGCGGATGCATCGGTGCAGCAGTACGCTGAGTACTGGGCGGCGATTGGTACTCACCTGTTGAATCAACGCAAGTTCTCGGAAGCGATTCGAGCTTTTGCTGAGTCCTTGAACCGTGATCCGACAGATATTGCTTCGATGCGTCGCATCAATCAGTCGTTGACGGCTTTGGGAGAATTGGAAGCGGCTGAAAAGTGGATTGACCGGTATGTTGTGCAACGTGATGTGACGCTCGCCAGCAATGCCATTGGTGAGTCGGCTACACCTTCGGTTGAATCCTATCGAACAGTGGCCGAAGGGCTGGATAAGTTGAATCGTCCGTTGGAAGCGATGACTTGGCGACTGTTTGAGGCGTTCCAAAGAAAGGCCAGTCGCGAAGAGGTTGAAATACTCAACCAGCAACGCATGAAAATGGCAAGCTCAGAGCAGGCGTTTCCAGATGAGTCCGAGCGGATGTGCGGAATCTCTCGCGAGAAATATCCGCTCCCTGAGCTTGAAATTCCGGAACTCTCTGATGTGTCACTGCCCGCTGCTGGTGATGTTTCCGCCGAGACGTTTGCAGTGCCTGTGTTCAAGAATGTCGCAAACGAAACAGGCCTTGCCCACCAGTATCAGATTGCCAGTGGACCGCAGTTGTATCGATTTGCACTCTATCAATCACTTGGAGGTGGCGCAGCGGCACTCGATTATGACCTCGATGGCGCAATCGATTTGTATTTGGCCCAAGGCAGCGGTGATCCGCCAGGTCTTGTTGGGAAGCTGTCGAATCTGCTTTACCGGAATATCGCTGGCCAATTCAAAGAGATGACCACGGCTTCAGGAACGGAAGAGAAACGCTATTCCATTGGCGTCACCGCTGGTGACTGGAATCAGGATGGTTTTGATGATCTTGTGATTGCCAACATCGGTAACAAAGTCTTGTTGCTCAATAATGGTGACGGCACCTTTGGGCGGCGGGAATTTGATTCAGATCCAGCTCTGGATGTTTTGACCAGTTCGGTTGCGTTAGGCGATGTGACAGGCGATGCGTTACCTGACATCGTTTCATTGCACTATGTGGAAGACAACACGATGCTGAAGCGGCCAGAATTGAGTGAGAATGGAGATGTGTTGACGGTGTCGCCAGCTTCTTTCGTCCCCGGTGTTGACCGTATTGCCGTGAATGATGGCAAGGGTGGTTTTGAAACTGAAAAGGTCAGTGAGTCAGCGCAGGCCCCAAGTACTGGGCTGGGAGTTGTGATCGCTGATTGGGACGGGCAGCCAGGAAACGAAATATTTGTTGGAAATGATGTCCGTCCAAATCATCTCTGGTCGCGTGTTTCGAGTCCGCTTGCGGAAGCCACGGAATCCAACGGCACAGATTCAGGCACCACAAACGTTTGGCAGGATGTTGCAGCCCTGACTGGCTGCGCTCACGGTTCGGGTGGGGTTTCGACGGCTTCGATGGGAATCGCGGTTGCGGACTTTGATGGCAACGGCCAGCGCGATATCCACATCACCAACTTTTATCAGGAACCCGTCAGTCTGTTCATGAATCGCGGAGGTTCCTTTGAGGATCGGTGTGTTCAGTATCGACTGCATCGAGACAGTTCGTCGGTGTTGGGATTTGGTTGCCAGGCCATGGACTACAACAACGATGGCCGTCCTGATGTTGCCGTCACCAATGGCAACATTGAAAAAGCACCTGGTGAACCACTGCAGCAGTCTCCGCAATTGTTCGTCAATCTGGGGTCAAGGTTCCAGTTGACCGAAGTGCAGGATGCCTCGGGGTATTGGCAGGGCGCTTACCTTGGGCGGGGCATGACCCGACTTGATTTTAATCATGATGGCAAGCAGGACTTCCTGATAACGCATTTGGACTCGCCATCTGCGCTGATGATGAATCAGACGGAAACTCCCAACCATTGGTTGGCGGTGCAGTTGGTCGGCACCGCTTCGGAGCGTAATGCGATCGGCGCCCAAGTCGATGTTCACTTGGGTGACAGGGTCCTCAGTCATTGGATTGTGGGTGGTGATGGTTATCTCTCACGGAATCAACCTACCGTCAATTTTGGTTTGGGGGCTGCCGACAAAGTCAGCCAACTGGTTGTCACATGGCCCTCAGGTGAGAAACAGTCCTATTCAAAGCCCGAAATCGACCAGTACCTGCTGTTGGTCGAAAACGAAGCGGAACCCTACACGCAAAGCTCCGTCGACCAGAATTGATCCAGTCCCGGTCTTCCATTGGAAGCGGTTCCTGAGAAGGCAATACAGCCAAGCGTCGGGTGGCTCGGGTAGCGTTGAAAAGAACGCCATTTCAGGTTGCTGATCAAGTTGGCTGATCAAGTTGCCTGATCAAGGCTTCTGATCAAGTTGCCTGATCAAGTTGCCTGATCAACGCTTCTGATCAAGTTGCCTGATCAACGCTTCTGATCAAGTTGCCTGATCAACGCTTCTGATCAAGGCTTCTGATCACTCGGGGAGTGTCGATTGCCACAGTCGCTGCATCCGCTGTTCATGCTGCAGTGCAAGTTGTTGATGTTTGTTCGACTCGTCCGTTTTGCCTTGTGAGCCGAGGATAGCGGCAAGGACACGGTGTGCCTCAACATAATTGGGTGCGAGTTCAACTGCCATCTTCAAAGCGGTGATAGCTCGCTCTGTTTGCCCAGAATTCTGTTCGGATATTCCAAGCTGGAAATAGTCATAAGCTTCGGATTGGTGCTGTGTCACCTGCCGATACAATTTGGCTGCATCTGCATGTTTTCGACCTTGGTAGGCGAGTTGCGCGAGTAACCGTAATGCTTCGACCTTGGCACGGGTCGGCCGTTTTTCCATTGCCACGACTTCTGTCGCGAGGTCCCCGGCGATCGCAGACTGGCCTTGGGAACGAGCCAGCAATGCCAAGATGGTATTGGCATCAGCATCGGCTTTCCCACTGTTCTTCAGCTGAATCAACGCCTTGGCCGATTCCAGACCGTAGTCCTTGAAGTTTGGATTGTCCGGCTCTTCCTGGCCCACCTGGAACTTCGCCAACGCCTCGCAACGAGCACGCTCCAATGGCGTCAACCCGCTGATGTCTAAAATTGGGCTCAGCCCCACCGCGACTTCGGGAGTGCCACTTGCTGTATCGTGGATCCCGATGCGATGATGATGAAATGCCGTGTGGGGTATCTCAGTGTCCAGTTTGGGCATGTGGCATTTCGCACAATCGTTTTGAGCCGTGCTGACTCGCTTTGGCAGGGGTTCACCACACGCGTCATTGTCGTGACAGTCAAGGCAGATCGACCGATAGTGTGCGACCATGTTTTCACGTGATGGCGTATCGTGTGGATTGTGGCATGTGATGCATGTCAATGTCCCAGCTTGCTGGTAGCACTTGCTTTGGTGCAACTGTTCAACGTGCCCAACAATTTTCATTTTGTCATCGCCAAGCCGATACTGATAATCGAGACGAATATCTGTCAACGGTGTACCCGGGCGAAAATCCCATTCGTCTTTGCCTGCACGCAAGGCTTTGCCTGCTGCTTGTAAATGGCATTGTTGGCAGATCGCTTCGGAAAGGTCACGGTTCAGCCTCGCCGGGTTCACAATGGTGTTGTCAGGGGTATCCTCGGTCGAGTTGGCGAGTTCTATCTGTGGCGAAGTGGCTGGTTTCCTGTTGCGATATTTTTTGGCATGCAACTCACCCGGCCCATGGCAACGTTCACAGCCGACTGTTTCTTCCAGAATTGTAAAGTCGTTGGGGTTTCCTTCTTTTCGATCAATGCTGCCCACGTGGCAGAAAAAACACTCGGAGCTCAGCTTTCGGGAAAATCCAGGATGGTTCGGAAGATCGTAACCGGGCGACATTGCCCACTTTTTTGATTCGACGTACCAGGACAGCGGTGATTGTCCAAAAAACTCGCCCTTGCGGTACACGTAGCTTTTGCCGTGACTTCCTGATCCCATCGTGTACAGAATCGGGTTTTCGGTGGTGGCCAGCACTTCATCATTCGAACCCCGGATGATCTCACGATGGAACAGTTGGTCACCACGCAGGAACACTTCATAGTCGTTGCCGGACAACGCATGCCGAAAGGATCCTGTGGTCGTTTCTTTTGAAGGGTCGACTCGCTCCATCGTCTTGCTGTGACTTGTCGCCAGATAGCTCTTGTGTTGGTTGGGATGGCAGGCCACACATGCCTGCGATCCGATGTACTTGACGGAGGGATCTGCATTGAGTGGAGGAGAGCCCTGACTTTGCGCAGTGTGCACGATGTGGAACGCCGCAATGCACAGCAGAAAATGCAGGGTGGTGCTGAACCGGTTCGCGAAAGGTTGATTCACGGAATTGTCTGGGTAATGACTGCGGGACTGACTGGGTCTTGAATCGGCATTTGTCCCCAGTTTACAGTCAGGAAACAAAGTTGAGGCGGCAAATCCAGTTGGGAGCAGCTGGTTTGCTGATGCTTTGGTTGCAAAATACCTGAAGCGAGAGGTCTGAGGTGTGCTGCAGATTCGCTGGGATACGATTTGTAGCTGATCTTGACCGAGAAATTGACGATGTCCACGCATTGAAGCTTTGAATATTTGTCTGGGCCTGCATCGTGAGAAAACACGATGAATGGCTCACGCCTTGAATTAGCCGTGAGAGTTGCGGGAGTGCAACTCAAACCATGCTGAAATGGCCTGATTCCTTGATGTTGCTGCATTGTCGACATTGGCGTGTTCATTCCGCCTTCACGGTAGCGTCGGCTAGGATAAGATGGGGAGAGCGAGTGTTTTGCGATGGAAACAGCATTTCTGTTGTGTCCATTCCAGCCATGCTGACCCATGTCTTCGCAACCGCGTATTGACCGATGACCGATGACCGATGACCGATGACCGATGATTGGTGTGAATTGAGTGAACGATTGTATTCCTGTTTCTTTGCGTATTTCGCTGATGGCAATTTTGTTGCTCATCGTGTGCGGCTGCAATCGCGATGATCCTGTTGCCACAGTGCCTCCTGAGAATCAGGTGCTTCTTGAGAATCAGGTGCCTGGAGAGACTGCTACTCCAGCACAGAACCCCGTCACGGCTGTGCGGATTTTATTGAGACGTGGCAGGCTCGCGGCAGCAGCGCAACAAGTGGATGCGGCCTTGTTGATAAGTCCAGAAGATCCCGACTTGCTGTCGATCGCGGGGGATGTGGCTGTTGCACAGGGGGATCCAGACCGGGCAGTCGAATTGTTTGAGTTGGCTCTTTCTGCGGCGGAGCAACCCAATGCCGAGGTGCAGCTGAAACTGGGACAGGAGTACATGAATCTGGGGCGACCATTCGATTCAATTCGGGTCATGGAAGCTGCGGTACAGGCCTATCCAGAAGTGGTTGATTACCGAATGAAGCTGGTCGGTCTGCAGTTGGCCGTTGGTCTGGAGTTCGAAAGTCAGAAGCATCTGCAGTGGTTGGTACAACGTGGGCATGGTGGATTGAATTTACTCATCGTGCTTTCGGACCTGTCCCGTCCACAGACGGTTGAGTCAACCTGCAAGTATGCATTGAAAACATACCAGAATGACCTCAGGCCAAATTACTCTTTGGCCAGGCTGCCAGCGTATCATTCCGAGTGGAATAAGGTCCAAGAGCTGCTGAAGCCGGTTGTCAAACGCCATCCCGATTTTGTGCCGGGGCAAGCTTTGTATGGGCGCGCCCTGCATGAATTGCAACGGACTTCTGAACTTTCTCAGTGGTACAGGACATTGCCGGCGGGTATCGAGAACCAACCACAGTATTGGTTGACGATGGGAGGACTTGCGGAGCAAAACGGAAACCTTCCGATGGCGTCCAGAGCCTACTGGAATGCAGTGCGACTTGATGAGAACAGTGGTGAAGCATTGCTGAAATTGTCTGTCAGCCTGTCGCAGCTGGACAAGCCTGAGGATGCTCGTGTTCTTGCGGAACGCGCTGCTGGGATCACGGCACTGCGTGACGCAGTGGATTCTCTGTTGTCATGGAAAAGTAATTCCCAGTCAGACGCGGTTGGCATTGCCCGTGGTCTGGAGGCCTTGGGGCGACGTTGGGAAGCTACCGCCTGGTTGCAGGCCGCCTATCGCATGAACCAGAATTTGCAGCAGGATCTCAATGATGTTTACAAGTCGGTTCGGTCCAGCTTGACGGGGACGACACCTTGGCAAATTCCGGAGTTTGCCGTCGCCAAAAAAATTGATCTTTCAGAATATCCCAAGCCCATCTGGCTGGAGTCGGGTAGCGTTGACACGACGGTGTCTGAGCTTTCCAGTGATCTGGAACTGCAATTTTCTGATCAGGCTGCTCAGAGACAGCTGGTTCATACGTGCCGTTTGAATAAGTTGGTACCCGAGGGAGGTGGCTTGACGATTTATCAGTCCGGGGCTGGCGGTGTTGGGGTGCTGGATTTTGATTTGGATGGTTGGCCTGATCTGTGTCTGACATCCATTGACGGAAATCCCATGAAAAATGATTCCAGTCCGAATCGTCTGTTTCGCAATCGTGAAGGCATGTTTTTGGATGTGACCGGGGCGTCGGCTTCGGGGGGGCGGGGATTCACGCAAGGAATTGCGGTGGGAGACTACGATGCAGACGGATTTCCCGATCTATTCATTGCGAACATCGGTCGAAATCAGTTGTTGCGCAATAACGGCGATGGAACTTTCCGCGATGTCACAGACGAATCAGCCTTGGTCGATGGAGTTTGGACCAGTTCTGCAGCCTTGGCTGACCTCGATGGTGATGGACTGACGGATCTGTTTCAGCTCGGCTATTGCGAAACCGGCAAAGCGTTGGAACAGCTTTGTGTTGACGCAGAGTTGAAGGAGCCCAGGTCCTGTGCCCCATTGGCGTTTGCTGCCCAGCAGGATCGTGTCTGGCGGGGGACAGCTGAGGGAGCTTACGAGGATGTGACTGCCAAATGGTTGACTCAGCATGAAGCTGGGCGGGGTCTTGGAATCGTTGTCGGCGCGCTTGATAACCGACCAGGCGTGGATGTTTACGTCGCTAACGATATGACCGCCAATCATTACTGGTCGTTAAGTGACAGTGCCACCAGTGGCAAAAGCCCTGATGGGGCACAACCGCTTGTCCCGGATCACCTTGAGCAGGAATTTAAACTTTCGGAACAGGCAAGTATCCGAGGTCTCGCAGTGAATGAACGATCTTTGTCACAGGCTTCGATGGGCGTCGCTGCGGGAGATGTTGATCAGGATGGGGATCTCGATTTCCTGCTCACTCATTTTTCGGGTGATTACAACACTTACTATGAGCAGGTCGCCTCCGGCATGTGGGCTGATCGATCCAAACGGGTGGGTCTGATCGAGCCATCGCAACAGATGTTGGGCTACGGCACACAGTGGATTGATGCAGATAATGATGGCGCTCTCGAACTCGTCGTTGCCAATGGTGACATTGATGACTTCACTCATCAAGACAGACTGTTCCGGCAACCGGCACAGTTGTTTCGACGTCAAACCAATGGCAGTTGGTTGCAGGCGCAAAGCAAGCCCTTGGGTGAGTACTTTGAACGCCAGCATCTGGGACGTGCGGTTGCCAAGTTGGACGCCAATCGGGATCAGAAACCAGACCTTGTTATCACCCACCTGTTTGAACCGGTTGCGCTGCTGGTCAACGAGTCAAAAACAGACAATCGTCAATGCCGCTTTTTCTGTGTTGGGACGGAATCCGGTCGGGATGCGATTGGGACGCGCATCACGCTGCATCGATCAGACGAGTCTCGCGTGGGGCATGTGCTGGCCGGTGATGGGTTTCAATGCTCCAACGAACGGTGTGTCAGCTTTGGCTTGGGTCAACAGCAGGCAAGCAGTGACGTGGTCGTGGACTGGCCCAATGGGACCCGTGAATCATTTGGTAAACATCAGTTGTCTGGTGATTATCTCGTGATTCAGGGAAGTGGGCAGCTTTACGCACGCTAGTGCGGTGGGACTCGCTGGGACGTCGGGAAATACTTGCCAGTACCTGATTGCCAGTACCTGATTGCCAGTACCTGATTGCCAGTACCTGATTGCCAGTACCTGATTGCCAGTACCTGATTGCCCCGAGGAACGGATGGATCGTTTAGGATGATGGCCCCCCTAGCCCACGGAGTATCCCATGCCACTGTGTGACCCTTTGAACCGTCGACGTTTTCTTGGAACAGCAAGTGCTCTTGCGACGGTTGCCGTCAACCAGAGCCTGCAACAACCTTCCGTGGCTCAGGAGCCGTTGGCCAGTGCGGCGGATTCAGGGGTGCGATTTATTGCGTCAAAGGGGCAGCTTGCCGCGTTGACGGAACGGCTGAACCCCAAAATTACTGCCTCACGACAGGCGGCATTGCAAATTCTGAAACCGACACCATCGCAACTTGATCGAGGGTTACGATTGCACGCTGAATCGGTCGTGTTTGACTCCTATGGGTTTTCTCCTCGCGCAGCAGTCGATGGTGAGGCACTAGCTAAACTCGTGCAGGACGGTGCTTCGACGATTGAATTGGATGATGTTCGTGAAGACATGATGATGACCCGTGTGGCCACTGATCCTGTTCAGCAACAGGAATATCGGGATGCGTGGCGAGCATCAGGAGTCACCTGCATCTTTCAGAATGCAGGAGAGGAAGGGCAGGATCCAATGCGGTTGCTCAAACGACTGGCACGTTTTACCTATGTCACAGACATGATGCGGGGATTTGTTGCCAAGGCTTCTTCACCACAGGATGTGTTGACGGCCAAGAAAGAGGGTCGGCATTGCCTGTACATGACAGGCAATGGTGTGCCGTTAACCCAGCAGTGGGTTTCCGTCCCGGATGAACTGAGGTACGTGCGGATCTTTTTCCAGCTTGGTATTCGCATGATGCATTTGACTTACCAGAGACGTAACATGATCGGTGATGGTTGTGGCGAAAAAACGGATGCCGGCTTGAGTGATTTTGGCGAGGCGGCAATCGCTGAAATGAATCGAGTTGGTGTCATTCCGGACTGTGCTCACAGCGGTTGGCAAACAAGTTTGGAATCGGCACGTGTCTCAACGAAGCCGGTCGTTGCAAGTCACTCTGTTTGTGGGGCAATTCACCCTCACATTCGTAGCAAGCCTGATGAGGTGATCAAAGCGATTGCCGATTCGGGTGGTTACATCGGCATCTGTTGTATCCCGAGATTTCTGCGCGGCGCTGGTGACGTCAATGCGCTACTGAATCATGTGGATCATGTGATTCGCAAATTTGGACCTGATCATGTAGCGATTGGGACAGACGTTGCCTATCAACCCCAAGACGCAGGTCGCGAGAGAGCAAAAGTCCCCGGTCGAGGAAAGCGGCGGCCTGAGTTTCGCTCGTTATGGCCAACAGATGATTACCAGACCACCAAACAGGCCAACGAAAGTGTCGCGTGGACCAACTGGCCTCTGTTTACCGTAGGCCTTGTTCAGCGGGGGCATGATGACGATGTCATTCGCAAAGTCATCGGTGGCAACGTCATGCGTGTTGCCAATGCCACCTTGGGCCAGACGCAGAACTAGCGAGATGCTTGTTCAGTGACTTGCACGCGGTTTTCGAGCCAACCTGCAGGAATCAATCTGTAACCTGCGGATCGTGCTGTGCTGGACGGTGGTTTTTTTCGTCGCAATCAGGCGGCACGAAGTTCACGATTGTACTGGGCGAAATTGACCCAGTCGCTGACTTCCTCAAGGTCAGGCAAGTTGCCGCCACGGAGGATGCGTTTCCCTTCTTTGCTGCGAGCAATGGGGTCAATGATTTCAAACAGCTCTTCGGCATCACAGGCAGCAAGGTCTGCTGGTGTGATAATGTCTGCCGCAACGAGCAGTTGGGCGTCATGACCTCGTAGCATTGGGATGCAGCAGACCAGAGTCGTTTGCTGTTGCCATTGCAACACGGTGTCGGCGTCCACGCGTCGGTGATCCAGTTGCTCAGCGACTTGCTCAGGGTCTGCATCCAGCAGGTCCTGAATGGTAGAGACACCGATTGCCTGCAGACGTTCCTCCATTCGTTCGCCGATTGACGGTGCATCCACGACCGGAGCATCCTGCTGCAGGTAGAAGCGTAATTCGCGGATTTCGGTTTCGTCTTGGGTTGCTGCACCAGAGGCATGGCTATTGCCAGTGGTATTCTGATCGAACTGAACAACGTTCGTTCGGTTGGTTTCAGGCTTGTGGTTGGCACGAGCGTGTTTGCGTTTTTCGCGGCGTGTGTGCTCGCTGCGGCGACTTGGTTTCAAAGCGGGTACGAAATCTGTATTGTGGCTGGTTGCGGAACTTCTGCGTCCATCATCTTGGACGCTCTTCCCCTCGGACTGATTGCCCTGCCTTGTTCTGTTTGTGATTTGCTCAGACTGCTTGCTCAAACCCTGGCTGTTGGCGGTTGCAATCCAGCCGGTGATGCGGGCAAGCTCATGACTGCTACCGCTTAGCAACAGTTGTTGGCCCCGGTCCGTCGCAAGGAATATTTCGACTTTGTGAAGCAGGCGGGTGGGGGCGGTTGCTGCCAACGCCGCTGGCGTCGTGATCCCACACGCGACCAGGATTCTCGCATCAAAGCCTCGCAGGTTGGGAACGCGGCAAACCAATCGGCATTCTGCTTGCCAACGACGAATCGTATTGGCTTCCACATTTGCCAAGCCCAAAGCATCGGCCAAGCGGCAGGGGTCCTGTTGCATCAGGTGCACAACATGGCTGACTTGCAAACCTCGTAAACGAGCGGCTGCGACCGCATCGATGGACGGACCCTGGTCAATTGGGCTGTCTACCGAAAGAAAGAATGGTGAGGCATGAGCCGCAGTTGAAACGTGACGGTTGTTGGACATCCGGGTGTCTTCCTTGGCAGTCGAGGGATGTTGTTCGTTGCCCGCTGCCGGATTCCCAAGGTCAACGCTGTTTGGCGTTGAGGGGGCAACGGTGCTGTAAGTATCCGTGTAGTAATAGCCATCGCGATAAACGGATCCATCACTGGCCCAGTCGGTGGAATCGCTGGGAACGGAATCGCCGGAGTGGTTGATGGCGTTAACGCCCCTGCCTTGAGGATCCTGCCACGCCATGTCAAAGTGTTGATTTGCGTTCACGTTTGGCATGTAGTTGCTGCCTTTTATGGAAATGGCCTCGTCTGGGATGTCCCGAAGGCCATAGGTATGAGGATGGGGACCAACATAGTTTTCATTTGCATGGTTCGATTTCCACAGAGGTCTGTGGGGATGAACGATGCGTTCGGCGTGGATTCGCTCGATGCGTGAACCCACCCGTTCGAGTTGTTCTGTCAGACGGGTGCTGCTCGTCAGTACCAGCACTTGACGCCCTTCGCTGGCGTAGTCATCAAGGGCGGCAGTGAATGCACCATTCACGCTGGGACGAGTTCCGGCGTGAGCCTGGGCAACGCATCTGTCATGCAACTTTTGATCAACTTCAGCGATCGTTTCAATGACCAGTGGGACATGGCGACCGGAGCGGGCAAGCACGTCACCAGCGGCCATCCGAACAGCAAGAGCGGCACATGCCCTGTCAAAGTCCGGGTAGTTTGCTTCATTCTGACCGTCAATTTTTACAACTTCAGTTTCAGCAACCCGGGGGCGATTGAGCCCGGCTTGCTTTGAAGTGAAATTTTCGGTTGACCATTCAAGCCGTTGCAGACGTCCGCCTGTTAAACGTACCAGCCACCGACTGGCGTCGTGAGCCAGTGGTGAGGATGTGATTTTTGGGCATGGTAGCCCAAGTTGGTTCAGCATCTGGGTGCGACGGGTCCGAAGCCATTGGGCACGGGACAAAGAACTGATGCGGCTGTCAACTTCTTTCAACTCCTTGACCAGCAATTCGCGGTTGCTCCTGGCTGACTCCTCATATTCATCAGGCCAGTCAATTTTGACATCTGATGACTTACTTGTACTCACGCTTTTGCGTCGCATGTCACGTCGTACTTCAGCAGCTTCACTCAAGCAGATGTCCAAGCTCAGGGTCACACTTTCAAGCTCGGCAAGACGGTCTTTCCGTTCAAGATTCCATGTCTCCATCTGGCGGTTTTCGGAACTCGACCATTCGCGGTCAGCCACATCGCGAGATGCGTGAGTTTGACGGAGTACTTCATTTCGATGACGTTTTAGCTGCTTGATGGCAGACAGCAGCCATTGTTCACATCGGCGAGCAAGTGAGAGTTGGTGCGTGGGAGGATGATCGCCAATCTCGGGGCCCTGTTGGTTACAGGTATGAATCTGTCTCAGGATGCCCCGAATTGTCCTCAGCGTTGAACCCAAAGTGGTTGTCGTGCCCGGGATGCTGTGGTCCTGTTCATACCACGATCGAGTGACACGGTCTGGTCCAGCGTATCGATCTACAAGCCAGTCAATTTGTCGTGTTGCAAGCAGGATGTGGTGAGCAATGGAACCACGTCCCCGGCTGAATGTTCTGCCTTCAGCAGCACGCTGCCGATCGGTGGGCTGGGGTTTGTCCAGCGTGTGTAGGAAACGATCCAGACGCATGCGCCTCAAGGATCTTTCGTCGACAGGCGATGGTGTTGGAACTTGAGCACTCTTGCCAGTGAACAGGCATTGCTGCAGGGCAGCAATCTCCATCTGTGCGCGCTGCCAATGAACCACTTGGGCGTCGATGTCTTCCAGATGGCGTTGGGCTTGTGCTCGGTCAGTGGTTGTCGCGTTCTCTGCATGCTTGCTGGAACGGGACAGCGATGGGTGCTTCCCAAGATCACTGATTCGGTTTCTCAGCTGGTTTCGTTTTGATCGAAGAGTTCTCGCACGATCGTGCAGTTCTCGCAGCCGTGATTGAAGATGAGACTGCCGTCCCGGTTCGGAGTCATCGTTTTGGTGAGCGTGCGTGCCTGCGTGCGCACCAGAGACCTGGGCCTCTGCGAACTGCCCATCGATAGCAACCTTCGATTCATCACTCAGGCACTGAGTTAACCATGATCGCCGCGAAAGCAGTGATTTATGTTCTGCTTCTTCAAGCGGGCCCGCAACAGCCTGCAAACTTGCAAGCTCAGCTTCGATGTCCGCAATGCCGGCACGAATCTGTTTGACGGTGCGTGGGTGATCTTCGGTAGGGAGAGAGGGGCCCGTTGGCGTGTGCCGGAATCGCTTGGCGTGCGGTCTCTGTCCAGCAGCAAACGATTTGGATGGGGAATGATCCTCGTACGCCGAGGCTGTTTCGTTACCATCAGCCGTCAAGTTTGTGAAATCAATGCGGTGGGCGGGGTTTTGTTGCCCTGCATTTTTCTGTCCGTCGAACAGAGGGCTGTCCAATCCACTACGCACGCAAGCGGAAACAATACGCGCAACATGGGTAACTGCCGAATCGGTGATGACGCAGTCGGCAATCGCTTCGGGAATTTTTAATGAGGCAAGGGCTCGGTCAGCATCGTTGCTCTCGCCGATGTTGTGCAACCAGCCGGCATGTTCCACGCCAAAATTGACAGTCTCCGCACCACGCGCTTCGTATTGAACTGTTTGCCGACCCTGGGCAGTGCCGTCCTGTTCACGGTAGTAGTGAACAAGTCCATGACGACCTGCAAACACTACACGTCCAGTCGAGGAACTCAGCATACCACGCGGATATTCCCGATCGACCAATGCGTCCCTGAGAAAACGGGTCAAAGCTGTCTTGCCGCTGCCTTGGGGCGCGTTGACGACATTCATCTGTTCTGAAAATGGCCCCAGTTCGACACGCTGTAGCGGTCCGTGGGTGTCAATGTCGATGCGATCCAACAACATACCGTGGCTCCTCCGTGGCCATTCAGGGACTCCGTACGCCTTTGCGTTTCAGGGAGTTCCTGCCAATGTGACTTCAGCGACTTCCTTGCCGATGCGACCTCCTCATGTCCGGGCGACCTGAGGGTGTGTTGAGGCGGAACCTGTGACGGCACGCCAGTTTCGACTGTAGCGAATAGTGCTGTTTCACGGAAAGGGCGAATTTCAGATCCAGCCTTTGGATCGGTTCATGCGGTGAATCGCTAGCAATTGCATGGTGTCGCTAGCAAACACAGGATGCAACGGCAGGATATCGCCGAGTTGTGCGAAAGTGGTCTTGGCGATGCTGGTTGGCCTTTGTTACATGGCTTATCAGGTGCCGGTTTCGCGTTCGGGCGGCGGGCACGCGGAGTACCCGTCTGGAAAAATTTCGATACGTTGCGGTCACTGGGCGATGTCGGAATCTGTTACTGGCGGCGTGGGATGTTTGGGCCAGACCTATTTGGAATTCAGGATGTCGATTAAGACTCAGTTGCTTTTCTGTTCACGATCATTCATGACTGCCTTGGTGGCAACCCTGGTCGTTGCTGCTTGTGGTTCTATCACGGGTTGTCAGGATGGACCTATGTACGCAATGAAAACGGTCAATCCCTACTACCAGTTGCACGAGTGGAAGTCGGATGAAGCCTTTGGTGTTACTGAACATGAGCGTCGATCGCAGTTGGGGGAGCTGGCCGAGAACATTGCAGGCTACGACAATGCTGGTCAAATCAAGTGGTTGAATGTACTGAGTCAGATCATGGATACGGATGAGAGTCCGGAAATGCGGCGTTTGGCGGTTATGGCAGCGGGTAATAGTACCGATCCGGCTGCATTGCAGATTCTTGAAAAGGGGATGGATGATGATAGCGTCAAAGTTCGCATGCAAGCCTGTCGTGGCCTTGGCAATCAAGCGACGGACGAGAACGTTCTTCTTTTGGCCAGCGCTGTTGGTTCCGAAACCAGTACAGATGTAAAGCATGCTGCGATGCGGGCTTTGCAGGATCAATCCAGCCCCAAGGCTGTTGAAGCACTACGTTTAGCACTCTCCGATCGAGATCCCTCTACACAAAATTTGGCAATCACTTCGTTGCGAGGTGTGACTGGCAAAGACTATGGCGACGACCCTGAGACCTGGATTGCAGCGTTGGATGGGCAGTCCGTGGAAGAACGCCCAACTCGATTTGCGGATCGCCTGCGAGAGTTGTTCTAGGTCGATTCTCGGCGTTTGACGTCATCGCCTTGGCCTTGGGATTGCACGGTGATGATCATGCGTGTTGATGCCCATGATCTGCACCATGCTCACTGCGAGGCGATGGATGAGGGGTTGCTCGATGTTTCCCCCATGAGGCATTGCCTGTCTGGGCAGAATTAATTGTCTCACGGCCCCAAATGCTGCATTGTGGCAGGTTTTGGTCATCAGGGGGCAGGATGTCTGGCTCAACCCCCTTCCGTCCGCCTGCAACCTGAAGGAAACTAACCGTTTTCTGATTGGTAGATGAAATACAGAGGCGTTGTCATCGCGATGAAATATGTAATTGTGATTCCGGATGGTTGTGCCGATGAACCGATCGACGCGCTTGATGGAAAGACACCTCTGGAAACTGCGCGGATGCCAGCCACCGATGCTCTTGCCAAAGCAGGGGCTTTGGCTTTGGCAAATAACACACCCCGGCATTTACCGGCGGGCAGTGAGGTCGCAAATCTGTGTCTGCTTGGCTACGACCCTGATGTTTACTTCACTGGGCGGGCTCCGTTGGAAGCTGCTGCCCAGGGAATCACACTGGGCCCCAATGACTGGGCTGTGCGCTGCAATCTGGTGACCGTGGAAGATCAGGTAATGGTCGATTTCACTGCGGATCACATCACGACGGATGAGGCGAAGGAATTACTGGAATCGGCGCAGGCAGGTTTATTGGCAGATGATCCTGATGGAGGTCGTTTTGAATTTGTTCCTGGTGTGAGTTACCGGAACCTGTTGGTTTACCGAGGTAAACCGGGGACGCCTCCACCATTTTCACGTGACACCCGAACACGGGCACCACATGATTTAACCGATCTTTCGGTAACCGATGAGTTTCCGCGTGGTCCCGGCAGTGATTTACTGGTGCGACTGATGAGTGGTTCGGTGGAATTGTTTGCCAGCCATCCGATCAATCAGGCTCGTGTTGCCGCCGGTAAGAAACCAGCCACCAACCTTTGGCTGTGGGGATTGGGCGGCGCTCCAAATTTGCCATCGTTCCATGAACGTTATGCGGTCAACGGTGTCATGATCACTGCGGTCGATTTATTGCGGGGAATTGCGGCTCTGGCCGGTTGGCCAAGAATCGAGGTAGAGGGTGCGACCGGGTATCTTGATACTGACTACGCAGCCAAGGGTAGAGCAGCGGTATTGGCTTTGAATGAGTACGACGTGGTCTGTGTTCATATTGAAGCGCCCGACGAAGCATCCCATGAGGGACGTCATGATGCAAAAATCGAGGCTTTGGAGCAGATTGACCAGCACATCGTTGCCCCGTTGGCAGAAGCGCTTGAGCAGCACGGTGACTATCGCATCCTGATTACACCGGATCATCCGACACCATGTGGCACCAAAAAACATAGTCATGGCATGGTTCCACTGGTAATAGCCGGTGCTGGCGTACAAGCTGATGAGCAGACCCGTTACGACGAAGTGGCCGCCGAGGCGAGTGGCCGCAGGTTCGATCGGGGCTGGGACTTGATGGACGAGTTTATCCAGACGAGTTGATTTCATTGATGGTGTCACCAGCCTAGTGTGGGGGACACCAGATAACTTGACAGTTGCCAGGATTCAAGTGACTGCACTGTTGAGAACGCTGAACTGCTGTCCGGCATTTGGGTGGCATTGAGGAATGATTCGGCACCACGCACTTGATCGTTGTTCCTTTTCCGATTTACCACTGGATTACAGTAGCTGAAGTCTCATGTCTTTGATCGTTCAAAAGTTTGGTGGCACAAGTGTTGCGGACGTCGAGAAGATTCAGGCCGCGGCCCGAAAGGCGATTCGCGCCCAAAGGCAGGGGCACCGTGTCGTCATGGTGGTTAGCGCCATGGGAAAAAACACCGATGCCCTCCTTGGACTGGCGGGTGAAATCAGCGAGCAACCACCCGCTCGGGAAATGGACATGTTGCTCAGTACAGGCGAGCAGGTCAGTGTCGCGTTGGTTGCCATGGCCATTCACTCGCTCGGAGCCAAAGCGGTCAGTCTGACCGGTGGGCAGATTGGAATGAAGACTGACAACAGTTTCAGCAAGGCCCGAATCCAGTCGATTTCAACGGAGCGGATTGAGGGACTGTTGGATGGTGGCAATATTGTCGTCGCTGCAGGTTTTCAAGGGATTGATGACGACTTGAATATCACCACGCTTGGTCGCGGTGGCAGTGATACCACTGCTGTCGCACTTGCTGCCGTGTTGGGAGCGGATGCCTGTGAGATCTACACGGATGTCGATGGTGTCTATACCACCGACCCCCGGTTGTTGCCGGAAGCCCGGCGAGTCGATGTGATCAGCTACGACGAAATGCTGGAACTTGCGAGCCTGGGTGCAGGCGTGATGCACAGTCGATCCATCGAGTTTGCCAAGAAGTTTGGTGTGCCGATCCATGTGAGGAGCAGTTTTTCGGATACCGAGGGCACCATGATTGTTGCCGAGGCGGAATCACAAACGCAGCCCGTGAGCGGAGCGGCAATGACTCCTGATGAGGCTCGGGTGACTGTGCTTGGTGTTCCTGATGTACCCGGAAAAAGTCAGCAAATTTTCTCTGCCATTGCTGCGTGTAAAATCGCTGTCGATATGGTTGTCCAGAATGTTGGAAAAAAAGGACGCGCGAACGTCTCGTTTACCGTTCCCAGCGAGGAATTGGGGGCGACGCTTGCCGCGGTCGAGTCTGTCATGAAGGCGGTCGGGGCAGATGCGATCACGCATGATGATCAAGTCTCGAAAGTTTCGGTGGTTGGTTCCAATATGGCAACGCAAACCAGCGTCGCTTCTCGAATGTTCCGTGCACTCGCCAATGCAGGGGTTAACATTTACATGATCACGACCAGTGAAATCAAAATCTCAACGCTTGTCCCAAAATCACAGGCAGCTCTGGCTTTGAGGGCCGTCCATGAGGTGTTCGATCTGCACCAACGTCCGCAGGATTCCCAGTCTTGGAGTGAAATCAAGGAAGTTCGCGGTGATAAAGCTGATGTCGATGCGCTGGTCAGCCGGCTCAGAGATGATGCTCTGGAAGCACTCACGCTGACGGGGATTTCCATCACTGAAAAACAGGCTCGTGTGACGTTGCATGGCGTGCCAGACGAGCCCGGAGTCGCTGCCGATATGTTTGAGACGATTGGTAAAGCAGGGATCTTTATCGATATGATCGTGCAGGGTTACGATGGAGATGATGGGTCAACAAGCGTCAGTTTTACCGTCGACGACACTGCCTTGCAGGCCAGTTTGGATGTCGCTCGGGCCATCCTTGCAAAACACGGGATGCGAGATGTTCAAGGTGGCAGCGAGATTGCAAAGGTTACCGTCAGCGGCATTGGACTGCGAAGCCATACCCACGTGGCAACAATGTTGTTTCAACAGTTGGCTGAGGATGCGATCAACGTCGAAATGATCAATACCAGTGAGTTGCAAGTGAACGCTGTCATCGATGCGAAACGTGCGGTTGATGCAGCGGAAGACTTGAAAAGGGCATTCGCCGAGTCGTTGCTTTGAAGCAGCCCGCCGGATAACTGATTTTTGGTTAAGATGTGGAAATCAAATTCCACTCCCGATCATGAGTTAATGATGCCAATTTTGATTCGCCCCGCCGCACTCACGCTGATTCTCTGTCTGGGTGCGTTTCTTTTTGGTACCAATCTGTCCCTGGGAAACCAGAAATCCGATTCAGGTGCGGACCAGCAAACACTCAATGTGCTGTTCATTATCTCTGATGATCTGACAGCGAACGCGCTTTCCTGTTACGGAAACAAGGTCTGCAAAACTCCAAATATCGATGCCTTGGCAGCACGAGGGACACGTTTCACTCGTGCCTATTGCCAAGGAACTTATTGTGGCCCCAGTCGCGCATCGTTCATGTCTGGTTATTACCCTCATGCCACTGGGGTCCTCGGTTACAAAAATCCACGTCCACAAATTGGCGATCGAGCGATGTGGTCCGAGCATTTTAAAAACAACGGGTACTATGCGGCGAGAGTCAGCAAGATTTTTCACATGGGAGTGCCCGGCGGTGTGCTACAAGGTGGGGATGGTCGTGACCATGACCGCGGGAACGGAGCCGACGATGCGCGTTCATGGACGGAAAGGTTCAACAGTTTGGGCCCTGAATGGAAGGCGCCTGGTGATGGCGAGACACTCGAAGGAAATCCGGATGGAAAACGCCCCGTGGTTGGAGGCAATACGTTTGTGGTGGTTGAGGCGGAGGGTGATGATCTGGTTCATTCCGATGGGATGACGTCAGCAAAAGCTGTGGAACTGTTACAGCAACGCGGCAACAAGCCGTTTTGGTTGGGGGTGGGCTTTGTGCGTCCGCATGTTCCGTTCGTCTCACCACGAAAGTACTACAAACCGTTTTTGCCCTACTCGTCGATGACGCTACCTGAAAAGCGTTCTGGTGACTGGGAGGACATTCCCAAAGCAGGCATCAATTACAAAACCAGCGTCAATATGAAGATGGATATCCGGAGGCAAAAGAAAGCTGTTGGTGGCTATTATGCCTCGGTTGCATTCATGGATGCCCAAGTCGGTAAGGTGCTTCACAAACTTGATCAACAGGGTCTCAGGGATAACACCATTGTCATTTTTACCAGCGACCATGGTTATCATCTGGGAGAGCATGATTTCTGGGCCAAGGTATCACTCAGGGATGAGTCTGCTGGTGTGCCGCTGATCATTTCGGTGCCCGGGAAAAAACCGGCGGTTTGTGATAGCCTTGTAGAACTTTTGGATCTTTACCCGACCATTTCCAAACTGTGCGGTTTACCCGTTCAGGAACGACTCCAGGGCAAGGATATTTCAGCCATGCTCGATGATCCGACTGTTGAGGTTCGTGATGCCGCCTTCAGCGTTGCGCCAATGAGAAAAGGATTCCTGTTACGGGAAGAACGTTGGGCTTTCATTCAGTATGGTGAAGACGCTTCTCGTGGGATTGAGTTGTTTGATACCGTGGCTGATCCATTGCAATTTGAAAATCTTGCTGAGTCGAAAAAACATCAAGCGGTGGTAGACAGGATGCGGACGAAAATGGCGGCGAAACTTGCGGAAGTTCGAGCGAATGATTTGTAGAAGCTGAGCAATGACTGGGGTTTGCAGTAATCATTGTCGAGTCGACTCGAGGTTACTTTCTTGTTTGCCAACCATCCAAACGTGGGCATGTTGAGTTGGGTGGGTAGGGCACTTGTTGGGGAGGCGGTCTGCTTGTCTTCATGAGGCGGTCTGCTTGTCTTCATGAGCTTTTGAGTGACTTGGGGTCATCCTTGTCGAAGGACTTTGCTAAAGTGACCGTGTGACGTTCATTCACCTCCTGCCAATTGTTTACCTCCTGCCAATTTACCGATCAGAGCATTTCATGACGGATCAAGTTACGATTGATGATACGTTTGCTGAAGCATTTCCGATGCGCGGCACGCGTTTGATCATCACTGCGGCGGATGCCGAGTTGGCGGAGATTGCTGCGGGAGAATTTTGCGGCAATGCATCCAGCGTGATTGGATGTGACGCAGAGGCGGGGGTTGAGTGTGTGGTGCCCAGCGATAAAACCATCGATGGTCGGCCCGGAGTTGCGGTGCTGGCTTTTGCTTTTGATCGGGAATCATTGGAAAAAGCAGTCACTGCCCGCGTCGGTCAAAATGTGCTGACCTGTCCCACCACTGCTTGTTACGCTGGGTTGCAAAGTGATTTGAAGAAAGATCGAATCAAGGTCGGATCGCAGTTGCGTTTCTTTGGCGACGGTTATCAGTTCTCAAAGAAACTGGAGAATCGGCGATTCTGGCGGGTCCCCGTGATGGACGGTGAATTTCTGTGTGAAGATGTGGTTGGCACGGTCAAAGGCATTGGAGGAGGCAACTTGCTCGTGTGCGGGCAGTCACAGCGAGAGACATTGGCAGCCGTCCGGGCAGCCGTCGCTGCCATCCAGAGGCTGCCTGACGTGATCATGCCTTTTCCTTCTGGGATTGTTCGCAGCGGTTCCAAAGTCGGGTCCAAGTACAAACCGCTCAAAGCAAGTACGAATGACAAATGGTGCCCATCATTGCGAGGCCAAACCGAAACAGCACTGCGGGATGGAGAGCAAGCCGTCTATGAAATTGTGATCGATGGCTTGTCCGAGCAGGCGGTTACTGACGCGATGGCTGCCGGGCTTCAAGCTGCCGCTAAAGCACCGGGAGTGATGCGGATCTCCGCCGGAAATTATGGCGGCAAACTCGGACCACATCATTTTCATTTGCATCGGTTGGAAACGGGATCCCTTGCGTCCCGTTGACTGGTAGATCCCGTTGGCTGGGACAGCTCATGCCTGTGGAACCACTCAACCCGCTGGGTGAGGGATGCCGGTGAGGGATTCTGGTGAGTGATCAGGGGCAGGGAGGGTTCCTGGCAGCGACCAGCGTGCGGCATACGTGCAAAAAATCGCGTCTTTTCTACAAGACGAGTAGGTGCGGTCAGATCATACTGGGATACAACAGGGACGGGTTAGATTGAATGGGGCACGATTAGCATTGCGGCAAAATCAGCCCCTTCTTTAAACTGACTTGCCCCGACCATCACCGTGAACGAGCCTGAAATGTCTGCAAAACGCTACCTGTTGAACCCCATGCGTACGGCCAAACAGGGCGTCCAGGTGAATGTGGGCAAAGAAGGTGATGAGTACATTGAAATCACGACCACTTTGTCGATTCATCCAGATGATATGGCCGAAATTGGTGTATCTGATGGAGATCGGGTTCTGGTCAAAACCGAGTTTGGTGAGGCTGAATTCGGGTGTCAGACCGCAAAGGTTCCTGAGGGCATGATTTTTGTTCCCTACGGTCCGCCCACTTGCCAGCTGATGGATGGCGGGACGGATGGCACGGGGATGCCAACGAGCAAGGGTTGGGAAGTCGAAGTGACGCCGGTTGGCGGATCAAAATTTGAAGAGAAAGCAGAGTGAGGCTGGAAACATGAGTAACAATAGCAATGTCGGCGGTGAGGATTCACCCCATTTTCAAGTACCTCAAAGTGGGGATGAAGTGGTCGCTTGGCAGGAGGTTGAGGAGGGTCGTTTCATGCCGCAACGTATTCGAGGCAGCTGTAAGGGACGTGCGCTTGGCTGAACGTTTACCGTTAAATCGTCCAGTTCGGACGACAATCAATCAAGTGTCAACGATGACACGCATGGCAGCAGCCCCAGTGAGCCCTCCCAAGATGAAACTCAATCCTGACACTGTGGTGTCGGTGGTCTGTCTGAAACCTTCATTCACTTTGCGGATAATCTGATGGATTTGAAAGTCATTGATAATGCAACGTGTACTTTCTGTGGATGCGTGTGTGATGACATTCAGTTACACGCAGATGAAAACCGTATTCACCAGGCCAAGAAAGCGTGCGTGCTTGGCAAGGCATGGTTCTTGAACCATACGGCTGAGCGAAAGTATCCCGATGCTTTGATCGACGGCAAGGAAGCAACGCTTGATGAGGCGATCGAGGCGGCCGCTGAGCACCTGTATCAAGCTGATATGCCGTTGGTGTATGGCATGAGCAACACAACCTGCGAAGCCCAACGCGAGTGCGTGGAAATGGCCGATCACTTGGGGGCTTTGCTGGATAGCCATACTTCCTTGTGACATGGTCCAACTGAAATCGCCGCCCAGTTGGGTGGCAAGGTGACATGCACTCTGGGAGAAGTCAAAAACCGCGCTGACTTCATTGTGTATTGGGGTGGGAATCCGGCGGAATGTCACCCACGACATTTCACCAAGTACGCCCTGATGCCGAAGAGCCAGTTTCTGCCTCGTGGTCGTAAAGATCGTACGATGGTGCTGGTTGATATTCGCGAAACCAAAAGTGTGAAAGCATCCGATGTCTTTTTGCAGGTTCGCCCAGGGAAAGATTTTGAATTGATCACCGTGTTGAGGGCGATGATCAAAGATCAGCCGATCAGTGAAGCACAGATTGCCGAGACAGGGCTGAGCGTGGAGCAGTTGCAGGATTTTGTGGCTCGAATGAAAGCCGCCAGATTTGGTGTCTTTTTCTTTGGCATGGGATTGTCGATGACACGCGGCAAGCACATGAACTCCGCTGCTTTATTGACACTTGCTGCCGAAATGAACGCGTTCACCAAGTTTGTCGCCATGCCTATGCGCGGGCATGGCAATGTCACAGGGGCTGACGTGATCATGCGTTGGCAAACGGGATACCCGTTTGGAATCTCGTTCAACCGAGGCTACCCCCGCTACAACCCGGGTGAGTTCTCGACCGTCGATGTGCTGGTTCGAGGAGATACCGACTGTGCGTTCATCATTGGCGCTGATCCGGGGGCGACGATGCCAAAGCCGGCCATTGAGCATTTGAAGCGTGTGCCCACCATCGTGCTCGATCCGCATGTGACACACACCAGCAAGATGGCACGAGTGCACATCACGACCGCTCCAGCCGGTATCTCGGCACCGGGAACAGCGTACCGAATGGACGAGATACCGCTGCCATTGCGTCCCGCACTTGAGTCGCCCTATCCTAGTGATGAAGAAGTGGTGAGAAGGATCAAAGAGACCATTCTGAAAAAACCTGACTGGATGGGTGAGCGACCTCAAATGCTCACAACACAGGTTTGATCACGGTGTGATTTGTAACTTCATTTGGAAGTGAAGATCCAATTTGTGACTCATCATGTAATGCGTCCCCGTGGATGTGTTCCACGTGGTTGGCAGTCGGAGAACTTGAAAGGTCCAGATCGAATGCTCCGAATCACTGGTGGAACTGTTTACGATCCAGCCAATGGAATCAACGGCGAAGTACGCGACCTTGATGTGGAAGATGGCAAGTTTGTGTCGTCTGTCACGGGCGGGCGTACGATCGACGCTACAGGTTTGGTGATCTTTCCCGAAGGTGTCGATGTCCACACTCACGTTGCGGGAGGGTCGATCAATTTCGCCCGCGCGATGACTCCCGAGGATCATCGTCGCACGCAGGCTTTCATTCGCAGTCAGACCCGTCGCAGTGGGCTGGGGGGAATGGCACCGACGACCTTTGCAACCGGTTACCTGTATGCAGGAATGGGGTTCACTACCGTCAACGAAGCCGCCGTGCCAGTGTTGTCGGCCCCGCATACCCATGAAGAAATAGCTGATATTCCGATCGTTGACAAAAGCTGTTTGGTGCTGATGGCCAACAACGAGATCATGCTTGATCTGCTGGAAGCTGGAGAATATGAGCGGGCCAAACGTATGGTTGCCTGGCACGTCTGGGCCGCCAAGGCGTATGGAGTCAAGGCAGTCAACCCCGGAGGTGTTGCGGCCTGGAAATGGGGTAAAGATGCAAAGCAGCGGTCAGAACCTGTGGAGGGTTACAAAAATACAACTCCAGGATCCATTGCGGCCAGTCTGGCCAAGATCATCGATGAATTGGGCTTACCGCATCCCATTCATTTGCATTGCAATAACTTGGGAGCACCAGGCAATGTCAGCACAACGCTCGAGACGATGAAGCATCTTGAGGGGCATCGAGCCCATTTGGCTCATCTTCAGTATCACGCTTGCGGAGGTGACGACTGGCATGCGATGAAATTCGAGGCGGCGCAGCTTGCTGAGTATTTCAATGCTCATCCCAACATGACCACCGATGCCGGCGCCGTTCTTTTTGGTGACACCGTCACGATCACCGCCGATGGACCCTGGCAGCATTTGCTCTACAAATTGACGGGTCGCAAATGGGGGAATCTTGACGTTGAGAATGAGACTGGTTGTGGAATCGTTCCGTCTTCGTACCGCCCCAGCAATCTGGTCAATGCGGTGCAATGGGCAACCGGGCTCGAACTCCTGTTGCTGATTGATGATGCGTGGCGGGTTTTTCTGTCAACCGATCATCCCAATGGAGCCTGTTTTTGGCGGTATCCGGAAATCATTCAATTGCTGATGTGTGCTGACTATCGCAAGGAATGCATGGCCCAACTGCCACCTGAAATCAAAAATCGGATTACCTTGCCGGAAATCGATCGCGAATGCATGTCGTTTGAAAACTGTCCGGTCGAAATGGAACGAATTGAACGTGCCGAAATTCAGCAATGCATTGCTGCCTAGTGAGAAAGGGGCAATACCTTTCTTGACGTTACTGCTGTATCAGAGAATTGATTTGAATGAATAAAATTAAACTCACTCTCAGGGAAAAGCCGGTCGTTGTTTTGGAGGCTGAAGTGATCTCACCTGATCTCTTTGTCGAACAATCCAATGAAGAGATCCGGGCCAGTGTGGTGTATCACGGAAAACGGCAAAAAAGAATCGATGACTTTTTTGATGTTGAGGGTGAACGTAGTGACTGCATTGAGATTCATGGGGATCTGAATCGTGTGCGGCATGTGGGACGGGCGATGACCCGTGGAGAAGTGACCATCCACGGTGATGTCGGAATGCACCTTGGGGCTCTCATGAAGGGAGGCACCATTGAAGTTCACGGCAACGCAGGCGACTGGGTTGGCGGCGAAATGAAAAAAGGCAAGATTCATATCCACGGGGATGCCGGGCAACAGGTGGGTGCCGCCTACCGTGGTAGCATTCTCGGGATGCAGGGCGGAACCATTGTGGTTGATGGAAATGCTGGCATCGAAGTTGGGATGAGGATGCGGCGAGGCATCATTGTGATTGGTGGAACCGCCCGAGATTTTGTAGGATTGCAAATGAAAGGTGGTACCATCCTCCTTTGCGGTGGTGCTGAAATTCGCACAGGAGCCTGGATGCAACGTGGCACTATCATCTCGTTGAAAGAACTTGCGTTGATGCCAACGTTTGCGGAAAGTGGTGCGTACAATCCGACATTCCTGAATGTCTACTCCCAACATCTGCAGGCACTTGGGGTGCAGTTGCCATACGCTGAGGCGGACGGCCGGTATCGGCGTTATAGCGGTGATCGGGGAGTTCCAGGAAAAGGCGAAATCCTGATCTGGGAACCCGCTGTCTGAATGTCATGGTTCCTGCTGTAAGCACGGAACCTGCTGTAAGCACGGAACCTGCTGTAAGCACGGAACCGAGTGAAGTTCAGTGCACATCAGTTGACGATGCGTAGCAGTTCGACTTTGAAGTGCAGGGTTGCATTGGGGGGAATCGTGGGCGGGTTGCCAGCTTCACCGTACCCCAATTCTGGTGGTATTTCCAATTCCATCATCCCACCCTCGCCCAGTAACTGCAGTCCTTCGGTCCAGCCAGGAACGACTTTGGACAGCACAAAGCTGGCTGGTTTTCGCTGATTGTACGAACTATCGAAAGTGCTACCGTCATCTAGCCAGCCCCGATAATCAACTTCCACGGTGTTGCTTGGTATCGGTTTGCGACTCTTCGATTTACGCAGAATCCGGTATTTCAGTCCTGAGTCAGTTGTCGTGAATTCCGAGGGAGCGTCTTCATCAATCACCATTGGGCCGGTGGGTGGTGAGCATCCCATTGCCATGATTGAGATAAATGAAGTCAGCATCAGGCTGGCGAGAGTCGTCGTTTGTTTCATTTCGATTCTTTGGATTCGTTTTCGAAAGTATGAGCGGAGCCGAATCAGGGTACCTGATTATTAGTATCTTCAAGTTCATTGATGGCTCGATTCGCAACACGGACAATGTACTTATTGGGTTGGTTTTTGAGTGCCTTTTTCAAGGCTGGCAACGCGGGCCGGGCTTGTTCATCCATTTCGTCCAGAACAATGGCTGCTGCAAGGCGTCCCCATTGGTGCTCGCTGGCAAGCTCCTGTTTCAGGACACGAATGGCTGCTGCTGAATCACCGAGCTTGGCGATCGCACGTGCGGCTGCGATTCGCACACTGGGCGATCTGTCAGTCAGTGCTTTTTTAATGGCTGGCTTTGTTGCTGCTGCAGTCCCACCAATATTGCCAATGCCAGTGGCGGCCCAGTATCGGACAGATGGGTCAGGGTCGTTCAAGCCCGCCGCGAGTTTTTGCAATGCATTGGGGCCGTTTGATGCTTCGGTTGCCATGTCCACCAGCCTGCCAAGGGTCTGGCGGTTTCCTTTGCCCCCATTAAGGATTTCAAAACGTGAGCCGTTGGACTGTTCCTGGATTTCAATCTCGGCCTCTGGAATCAAGCCGATATCCCCGACTTCGTTTTGCCAATCGGCAAGGGCTGTCCGCATTCGCGTCAACCTTTTTTGCTGTTCACGGTCGCCGGCAAGGTTGTGGATTTCCTGCGGATCATTATTCAGGTCATACAATTCTTCGACAGGTTTTCGTGATGCCGAAAATAAGGCCATCGCCGGGGACAATTCACCTGCTGCCTCGGCTTTGCGTATCTCTCTCATCGTCGCACCCTTTTCCGGGGTGTTCATGTACTGGTAGTACGGCTTGAGGGGTTCGAAATTGCGGATGTACCGATAGCGTTGATCACGGACGCTGCGGATGATGTCGTAACGCTCATCCATGCGGTCCCGTGCACCGTAGATGTAGGCGCGTGAATCTGTCAGGTTCTTGCCCAGGAAAGCACGCCCCTGGGTGTATTTTGGTACTGGTAAACCTGCCAGGTTCAGGACGGTGGGGCCGAAGTCCACTGAACTGACCAGCTCAGGGTCAACCCGGCCGGGTTCACCCTGACCGTTGACACGCATGGCTTGGGGGATTCGGACAATCATCGGTATGTGGGTGCCCGAGTCGTAGAGCCAACGTTTGGCACGGGGCAGGCCGACGCCGTGGTCTGACCAAAAGAAGATGATTGTGTCTTCGTAAAGACCAGCATCTTTGATTTCCTGAATCAGTTCACCTGCCCACGCATCCATCGCCGTGATCAGCTCATAATTCCGTTTCCAGTCTTCCCGTGTGACAGCGGTATCAGGGTAATAGTCGGGCAGGGTTGTCAGTTTGTTGGGATCCTGGCGTTGATCAGCCGAAAGCTTTTCGGTCACTGATTTGTATTTGGATGCACTGGTAATCCCTGACTCGTGGCAGCCAGTGAAATTGAACACCGCGAAAAACGGCTGGTCTTTTTTCTTTCGATTTTTCCAGTGTCCTTTTCGGCCGGACAGATCCCAGATTTCCGAGCCAGAAGGATTCTTGAATTGATAGTCGGTCTTACTGTTGTTGGTGCAGTAATAGCCAGCCTGTTTGAGATACATGGGGAATGGCTTCAGCCAATTCGGCAGTTTGGCATTGCAACGCATGTGATGGGTGCCAATGCTGTTCTGGTACATGCCGGTGATGATCGTCGAGCGGCAGGGGGCACACACGCCAGCGGCAGTGAATGCATTTGAGTACCTCACGCCCTCGGTGGCCATTTGATCCAGGTTCGGAGTGATGGCGTGGGGGTCACCGTAGCACCCCAGATGTGCGCTGATGTCTTCGCACGAAATCCACAGGATATTGGGTTGTGCCTGTGACGAATCGGCGGCGACTGCCAGCAAGGGACTCGTTAGTAAAAACGCTGCCAATAATACCGGCCGTAGAAATGGATGAAATGCAGCTCGCGTTGGTTTGAGTGATGTATTCATTCGCATGTCGCACCGTTTTCTGAAAGTGAGTGAGCTGTAGGCTTGCATCAACCAACGGATCGATTGTGTTACCTGAGGAAAAAAACGGCCTCACTGGAGAGAGCGAAGTCCACATGCTTTGGGGCATCGTCCCCACCGTGGTTTCGCGTTTGTCCGTCTTTCCGCGTCAGTATAACAGCAGGTAGCCATTTTGTTCCTGCTGAGTGGATGTTCTGTTCAGGAATATGGATTCGAGAAACCCGGTTTTAACTGTCAAGGTTGGGAGCCAGTGCAAGGTGACCGACGATTGGGTTTCAAGTATAAAATGGGGCTGGTGCTTTTTCGATGCTTGACGTGTGTTTGAGTTGTGCGTTCAGTTTCGTGAGTGATTTTTTATGCCCATTAACCACAGATAGACCGGTTGATCATCATGCGTTTATGGATTCCATGGATTTTGCTGTTCGTTCTTTGGGCGTCTCCCGGCACAGGTCAGGAAATTGTGGCTCATCGTGGCGCTTCGTTTGACGCACCCGAAAATACACTTGCTGCATTCAGACTTGCGTGGGAACAAGGCAGTGATGGGGTGGAGGGTGACTTTTATTTGACCCGTGATCATCAGATTGTCTGCATTCACGATCGGAGCACATCACGGACGACAGGTGTTGGCAAAACCGTTGAGGATTCGACTCTGGCGGAGCTTCGCGAATTGGAGTACGGCAGTTGGAAAGACAGGAAATGGGAAGGTGAAAAAATACCAACCTTCGGAGAGGTATACAGGTCTGTTCCTGAGGGCGGGCTGTTTGTGATCGAGTTGAAATCCAAAGCGAAGATTGTTCCCTTTCTTGCTTCGCAGCTGAAAGTTCTGGATCGAGGTAAAATCAGACTTTTGATTATCAGTTTCGATGCGGCGACCGTGGCTGCCTGCCGCCAACAAATTCCCAATGTGCGCGCTCACTGGCTGACCAGTTTCAGTAAGGCCAAGAACGCCCAGAACTTAAAGCCCTCTGCTGCTGACATCGCCCGTATTGTGAAAGAAACCGGAGCCGCTGGTGTGGGCATGAAAGGGAACCGCGATGTCATCGATGAGCAGTTCATCAAAGAACTCAATGACAAGGGTTGCAAAGAATTTCACGTCTGGACGATCGACAAACCAGAGGATGCCGCTTATTTCAAAAAGCTTGGTGCCTACGGAATCACAACCAACAGGCCTGCCCTGATTGGCAAGGTCCGTGATTCAGAAAAAACGGGATCACAATGAAGGTGATGATTTGCAGGTGCTGATCGTCGCCTTTTTCAAATGCGAGTCTCATGGATTCGCATTGGCACCGACAATGGATGCAATTTCACCAGCAAGGCGGTTCACACTGCCTTTGCCATCAGGGTGCAGGCGATTGCTTAGAAAAATAAAAACACGATCGCTGTCAGGATCAATCCACATCACAGTTCCCGTGAATCCACCGTGACCAAAAGCGGAATCAGAAAGTTGGTCGCCGCGATTGCTTGAGTAGGGTGAACGGTGGTCCCAGCCATAGGTCCTTGTGCCAATGGTTTGGGAGGCGCGATGCACATCGCGGGGGCGAGTCATCATTTTGAATGTTGATTTGGGGAATGGAATGGATTCCTCGTTTCCCGCAATGCTCAACATCTGTTGACCATATCGCGTCAGGTCATCAGCGGTTGAAAAAAGGCCAGCGTGTCCTGCGACTCCCTGTAGCAAGTGGGCACGTGGGTCGTGGACTTCACCCTTGATCCACTGGCCGTCGCGTTGTTCCGTCGGGGCGGTTCGTTTCTTCAGATCTGCCGATGGGTTGAAGGTCGTTTCCGACATTCCCAATGGGGTGAAAATGTGCTGTTGAGCATATTGGTCCAATGGTTGTTTACTGACACGCTCAACGACTTTGCCCAGAACAATGAAACCGACATCGGTGTAGGCAAATTTTTCTCTCGGAACTGCGATGGGTTTCAGTTCACAGATGTTTTTCCATGAGTTCTGGATCCCGTCACGGTAGTCCCTCAGCGAATTGTCGGGGATCAGCCCACCCACATGCAGCAGCAGGTCCCCAATTGTGATCTCATCTTTGCCGTGTTTTCCAAACTCGGGCAGAACATCGGAGACCTTCTGCTCAGGGGAGAGCAATCCCTCAGCAATCAGTTTCATCACCGATGTGGCGGTAGCGACTGGCTTGGTTAGAGACGCGAGGTCGAAAACGGTGTCCACCGTCATCGGCTCGGTGGTTGGTTTTACCTGTCGTTGCCCGAAAGCACGACGGTAAAGTACACGGTTCCGGTCCGCAATCACCACCACGGCACCCGGCATTTTTCCGTCTTTGATGCCCTGCTTGACAATTGACTCAATCGCTTCGAAGTCTGTCGGCTCAGAACTCGCCCCTGGATTGTCCGGTCGCTCGGGGGTTGCGGCGAGGGATGATGCAAGGAGGCAACCTTGCAAAAGAAATGCGAACAAGAGAATCCGTAAGGGCTGGGTGTGATTCGAAACAAAGCTTGGCATGGTGGATCCCTCCCAGTGAATTGGGTACCCGGGCAAGAGCTTGAATGAGAGCTGCATGGAAATTCAGTGATCGCCAGACCCCCAAGATAGAGGATCAATCGGAGTGATGTGAGGTTGCGAGTCTGGCTTGATCGTATTTCCGTGATTCAGGTCTCTTTGGTTGGGAAAACACGATAGGGGCACCATTGCCCTTGCTTGAGACGAACGATCGCGCGCAGTTGCCCGTTCTGGGTCATTGCAGCAGCTTCTGTGATGTCTTGATCTTTGCCCGCATCTGTTTCGCTGAAATCCAGTTCATTCGGGCACAATCCATGCCCCAAACGGGTTGCATCCTCGTTGGTAACTTGCACGCGAGGAAGGTGCCCTACTGCCAGAGATACTGGCAACAAATGTGGCTCAAGTTCATCCTTTCTGAGCGTCTCGATGGAAACCGAATTTTGCAACAGAAAGGGGCCGACTCCAATTCTTGAAAGGAACGACATGACAGCTGTGGATCCTGCGTTGACAGCTAAGTCGATTCCCAGTGTGCGAATGTAGGTGCCCGAACCACAAATGATGTTGAGATCGACTTCTGGAGAGTCATATCGCGTGATCTCCAGAACATCGATTTGAACTTTTCTCGAAGGCATCTCAAATTCTTCACCTGCACGAATGCGACGATAGGCGCGCTGCCCGTCGACCCATATGGCTGAGTGGGCTGGGGGAACCTGCTCGATCTCACCGGTCAAGGTTTGGGCCGCATTTTCAAGTTGATCGCGTGTGGGAACCGGTAGATCCGGGAAGTCAGTGATCTCCCCCTCCAAGTCTCCTGAAATGCTCGACGAGCCGATGCGAAATGTTGCTTGATAATGCTTGGGTTGCTGTTGCACATAAGGTACAAGACGTACAGCAGGGCCAACACCCAAAACGAGCACACCCTCTGCCAGCGGGTCGAGTGTGCCTGCGTGCCCCACCTTGGTCTTGCGAGGAAGACGACGCTGAACAACATTGACGACATCTCGCGAGGTCATTCCAGGGGGTTTGTTGCAGCAGAGAAATCCAAAGGGCGTCACGGTCAGATCAATTCAAGGTGGAATGGCAAAATGGGCATGTCGGGGGTGCTGTTGTCGGCACAGCATTTTCGATAGCTTTACATGGGAACGACAGAGATACAATCATGGATATAATCATGGTGTGTTTCGCTGCCGGCTACTGATACGCAAGGAAACGTTTCGAAGCGGCGTTGACGTAGCAGCAACGGCGGTTGAATCTGACCTTGATTTTTCCTTCACCATGCCGTGAATCAACATTTGGAAGCGAGCGGAATTGATGGCAAATAATGAACGACTCGTTTTGGAAGGTGAGCGGTTCAACGTTTACCAGATGGAGTTGAATGGCAGTGATGGCAGGATTTATCATCGTGAAGTGATTCGTCATCCTGGCGCAGTGGTTCTGTTGCCTTTGGTCGATCCCGATACCGTGGTGCTGATTCGAAATCACCGTGTAACCGTGGGTGAGACCTTGCTGGAATTGCCTGCTGGAACCCGTGAACCTGATGAGTCACCCGAGCAGACCGCGGCCCGTGAGTTGATCGAAGAGACAGGATATCGTGCGGGAACCTTGCATTCACGAGGCGAGTTCTATTCTGCACCGGGAATTTGTGATGAATTGATGCACCTTTTCGTGGCCACTGATCTGACGGCCGGGCAACATGCCCGGGAGGCCGTCGAGCAGATTGAGAACCAGCTGGTTCACCGAGATGAAGTTCGTGAACTGATCGCTGATGGTGCGATTCGAGATGCGAAAACACTGGTGGGTTTGTATGGCTTTCTGTTCGCAGATCGATTGAGTGATTAAAACTAGTATCGCTGTGGCCCTTTTTTCTGTTTTCTGATCTTTGTTCGACCCGAATCACGATGAATGAATCACTTACCCGCCGCTGTATTGCTGAGTTCTTGAGCACATTCTGCCTTGTGTTGTTGGGGTGTGGAGCAATGGCCGTGGATTCGCGGACTCAGGCCTTGACTAATGTTGGCGTGGCGATTGCGTGGGGGCTTGTCGTGATGGTGATGATTTACGCCGTCGGCGGTATCAGTGGTGCGCACATGAATCCAGCGGTGACCATTGGGTTTACCACTCTGGGACGCTTGCCTTTGAAAGATGCTTTGGCCTATATACCCGCTCAGTGTTTGGGAGCTCTGGCCGGGGCCTTGGCGATTCGGGCGGTGCTGGGAGTTGATCAATCCATGTTGGGCAGCACGAATGTTCAGTTGGACCTGGGGCTGACAGCTGGGCTTGTGATTGAATTTGGTTTGACCTTCATTTTGATGTTTGTGGTGATTGGAGTTTCCACCGGGGCCAAAGAAGAAACGATCACGGCTGCACTGGCTGTCGGCTCGACCATCGCCCTGGCAGCCATGGTTGCGGGACCATTGACAAAAGCATCCATGAATCCGGCTCGTAGTCTGGGGCCAGCAGTGATTGCTGGAGACATTAGCGAATTGTGGCTTTACTGCGTTGGGCCGATTGCCGGGGCCATTGCTGGTGGTATCACGGCACAGGTGTTGCATGCAGGGCGAAACCAGACGATTGACGATACCTGATTCGCCCGTTTCTTTGCCAATCGACCGTTGCCCTCATTTGACCAGTCGCCAGCAGCGATGGATTCTGCGGTTTCGGTAATCTTCGGGAACGGTTTGCTTGGAAATCTCGTGGATTTCCTTCAATGGCAACGCCGTTTCATCAAATTTGAAACGGCGAAAATTCGTCGAGAAGTAGATCACTCCATCAGGTTTCACGAGTGGGAGTAGCTCCGCGATCAGCGGGATCGCGTCCTTCTGAACATTCCAGTCGTTTTCTGTTCGCTTGCTATTGGAAAAGGTAGGTGGATCCAGCACGACGAGGTCGTAAGTTTCCACTTTCGGCTGTTCGCGGATGAATTGCCCGACATCGTTGGCCACAAACCGGTGTTGGTTGCCCTTGAAACCATTGAGCCGCATGTTTTCCCATGCCCAGTCGAGGTACGCCTTGGACAGGTCAACGGTGGTGGTTTCTTGGGCACCGCCGGCAGCCGCATAGACACTGAAGGAACCGGTGTAGGCAAACAGATTCAAAAAGTTGGTGCCGCTTGCGATGTCCTTGACCATTTGCCGGGTCACCCGATGATCCAGGAATAATCCCGTGTCCACGTAGTCCTGAAGGTTGACCAGGAACTTGAGACCTCCCTCATGGACTTCAATCCGTGCGTTTGTCTCGGCAATTTTTTGGTGTTGTGTCTTGCCTCGTTGGCGCAAACGACTTTTGAAGTGCACGTGTGAGGGTGGGACTTCTAGAGTCGCCCCCGCCGTTTGAACCATCAGGTCCAGCCAGTTGGCGTGTTGGGCAGGATCGCGGTCATGCGGCCGTTCGTATTCAGTGATGTGAAGCTGATCTTCATATCGATCAACGATGAGGGGGATTTCGGGTACGTCACGTTCGTAAAGACGAAAACAGGTGATCCCGCGTTTCGTTGGCCATCGACGTAAATGTTTCACACGCTTTTTCAGGCGTGCCGCAAACAACTCCGCTTGCACATAGGCTTTGTCTCCCAGATGCCCAAATGCAGCATCACCTGCAGCGTGAATGTAGGGTTTGGGAGCGGGCGTGCTGTTGTCAGGACTTGTCTGGGGAGCCGCCTCTTGGCTTGTGTTTTCTGCTGATGGAGCTTCATCGACACGTTCGCTCTCTTCGACTGCCGTTTCTGTTGTCGCATTGTCGGTTGGCCAAATGTTGGCACCATTGGCAGGCAGTTTTGATGCCGGCTTCGCTGTCGTTTCTGCTGGCTGACTTTTCTGCTCGGGACCTTTGCCAACGACTGGCTTGGGACCATGGTATTGGAAATAGGTGCACTCAATTCGACCGTTGTACAGCTTTCGCCGGCGATCCGCTTGCCGGCCCATGGTGTGTTCAAATTCAGGAAAGGCAGTGAGAAAATAATGCGACCAAGTGGGTAACTTTCGCAGTACATTGGGGATGGTTTGATATAAAAACTCCAAATCATAATCCCGACCAACACGCTGTCCGTAAGGTGGATTTGTGATCAGGCACCCGAAACGTCGCTTGCTGGTAACCGATTCCATCGGTGTGGCTTGAAAGTGAATGTCGGAGGCGACGCCAGCCCGCTCGGCATTTTCGCGAGCAGCTCGCAGCACCCTTGAGTCGATGTCGCTGCCCTGAAGTTTTTCTTCCAGTGGATCGAGGATCGCAGCATCGGCAGTCTCTCGCGCGGCTTGCCATGTTTCCGTGGGAAAGTCTGTCCATTCTTCACAGGCGAAGTCGCGGTTCAGGCCGGGGGCCATGTTGCGGCCGATTCGTGCTGCTTCGATGGGAATGGTGCCGCTTCCACAAAAAGGATCCAGTAAAGGACGCCCACTGCGCCAGTAGCTCAGTAGCACCATTGCAGCAGCCAGTGTTTCTTTTAGTGGAGCTTTGGAAATATGGGTGCGATAGCCACGACGGTGCAAGCTGCGCCCGGTCGTGTCGAGGGTTAACGTAGCAACGTCTTTTAAAATCGCGATGTCGACTTTGTATTCAGCACCTGTTTCTGGCAACTCATTGGTCTGATGATCTCGACGCAAAGCGTCAACCATGGCCCGCTTTACCGCTCGCTGACACGCAGGCACGCTTGTCAGTGTTGACTTGATTGATCGACCGGTGACGGGAAAAGCAGCATCGCTGGGAAGCAGTTCCCCCCATGTGATCTGTTTGGTTGTTTCAAATAATGCATCAAAATCTGCCGCTGGGAACTCAGACACACGAATCAGAATCCGGTCGGCTGTGCGAAGCCAAAGGTTGGCTTGGCAAATGGTCGCTACGTCCCCCTTGAAGTGGATGCGTCCCGACTCGCCAATTGTCGAAGCAATCCCCATCTCCTCAAGCTCCCGACGTACCACGGCTTCAAGGCCGAAGGCGCAGGCCGCGATCAAATCAAACGTCTGGTTTTTCAACGGATTGCCTGCCCTGCACAAGGTGGAAGCGTCACCAACGACAGGTGACTTGGGTGGATCATTTGATTCAGCCGGATTTCGACTGCAATGGATTTGATGTTTGGACCAGCTCGCGAGCACAGCATCACAGCGTCACGGCATCACAGCGTCACTGCATCACAGCGTCAGCTTCTGTCATCAACCCCAGTCGCATGACAATCCAAACGTCAAGCCTAGTCGATCTTGCTCGTTTTCGAGAGGGGATGGAACCGCTGCCGGAGTTGATGATGTAGACAGGCAATTTGATCTCTCAGGCTCCCAGTGCAGCCTGCGCCACACGGTAAGCCTTGTGTGAGCGGAATATGGGAACGGTAAATCGGGTTGAATTTTTTGGCCGTACTTTGGCGGGAATCCAAGCTTGGGGTCGATAGTTCCACCGCTTCTGTCTCTCCATGTCTGGCGACATAGGACCAGAAATGACAGCTTTCAGGACTCGCTTGCTCAGGCTTCGGCACACCGATGAGAATGTCACCCACCTTCAATGCTCTTGTGCGTTGACTCTCTTGTCCAAAACACAGTCGAGTCGACCACCGGTGTGTTCCTCTTCTCTTCCGAGATGAAGCGGAGTCGACCTGTGACTCATTTTTGCCGATGCATTCTTCCGTGCTTTGAACCGTTCTGCACGAGGAACTCTTTCAATGAACTCTGTGGATCACGCGAGAGGTGATTGGATTTTTCTGGTCACCGGCTGGTCCATGATGCAGTCGCGAATTAGCCGAATTCCAACGCCCGTTCCGCATTGTCACGTTCAACCACATCAGTGGTCAGCGTGATTCCCAGTTTCCCAGCGAGTATTTGCAATGTTTCTGTGTTGTAACGTCGGCTGAACGTCAGGCATTCCTGCTTGTCATTGTTTGTGAATTCCACGGAATGCATGATCCAGCCCAGGTGGATTTCCAAGCTGGTGTCGGGTTCAAGGAGATGTTCTCTTTGGGGCAGCCACCAACGTGATTCCTGCAGAACCCATCCTGCAGATTGATCGTCACGGCGTTTCAGCCGGAGTCGACTTTTCGCGGGGAATTCTGCCAGTTCACTGCGGTTGAACACAACCAGTTCTACGCCTCGCGGTTTTGCGTGAGGTGGCCATAGCCGAGCAAGCACCGGGTCAAGAATCATGGTGCGATAGAACAATGTACGCCGATAGATCCAACGAAATATGATCAGTGCAGCGATAAAGAATGCCAGATTGATCAAGGTTGCCAATGTCGGGCTGAATGCGTAAATCGCCATCAGACCAAGGCATAGAGTTTTGTTGCACAGTTCAAAGACGGCGTCCATGAAAGGAATGGGCGTCAGCCATGCCAGGAATTCAAAGAAGAATTTTACACTGTTGATGATCAGGATATTGATGACCATCGCGATCGCCAGAAACGTGTCAAAACTTAGGCTGAGGACACCCATCTGTACCATAGCAACAGGCGCGTCGCCGGGGGCCTCCATGGCGGCAGTGATTTTAATCACCAGCAGCATGATGATCACCGCGTATGCTTCCAGTCGATCCACGGCTTGAGCAAACGGTTTGCTGACTTTGGTGAAGCGAGGAATGCTACTTAGGATCGTCAGTAACAGAAAGCTGATGAAAATGGTTTCACTTCGGAGGGCTCCGTTAGCCCCAAGCATCGGGCTGCTACTTGCCCATTCGGGCCCCCATAGCGAAATTGCCGAAAGGCATGTCACGCCGAAAAAGGGTGACAGGGCGAGAGGCGTCAAAGGACCCAGTAATTCAGTGAGACCGCTTGCTTGAATCCAGCCCGTCGTGGTTGCAATGGCTTCAGCATCAACGCCCTTGGTATCAAGTGGGCCGACCAGATTCTCAAGCAGGGCTTGGGGGTCTGCTTCCTGTGTTTTTTCTGTTGGGATGGACGACCCGTCAGCACTCGGGGCCTGAGCTGAACTTTTTGCTTCGCCAATTTTTCCGCGCGTTGTTTCGTTGTCCTGCGCATAGCCATCACTCTGGTATGACGGAGGTGAAATGACCAGAAGAAAAATCAGCAGGCACAGGAGTCGATTCATTTTTTTGATGCCAGAAAAATGTTCGTTGGCGACGACGAAAGAAGCCGGGAATGGTACGGGATTCAATGTGAATGGGATGGGGATGAGTGTAGAACATTTGTCGGGTGTTATCAGTCTTCTTCACTTTCCATGTCTGGTGCTTGCCCGACTCGACCCGCCGCCCAACGACGTAACCCTTCCAGACGCTGTCTGCCTCGCACATAGTACGCCTCGCCAAGCCCAGCAAGGTGTTGTTGTGCCAAGGCTTCGAAACGCTGTTCTGCCAACAGGGCGTCTTGCGGAAGTGGCAGACCAGAGAATAGACCATTTTGAATCATGTTATCCGCAATGGCTTTGCCGAGAACTTGATGCCCTCTTATCGAAGGATGCAGGTGGTCAACAAAAAACTCGGGATCAACAATGCCATCGGGAAGTTGATTCCCATGAATGTCGCGTTGATCGAACAGGTCAGGAGTCGGGATGATCGGAATGTTTTCCTGCATGGCAATCTGGACGACTGATTGTTCGATGGCCGTGGTTGCTCTTAATGGGCAGACGTCAAAATCTTTCGCCAAAATCAAGTGCTCCTGTGCCTCCTCAACGTTCCCCTGCTCGTAGAACAGTCTTCCGGCAACATAATGTGCACCCGCGTCGAGTGGGTCCATTGCCAGGCAATCCTTGCATGCCGCAAGACGTTGTTGGGACGGTAATTGATCGTTGTTGGCAATCTCCCACCATGCTTGCCATTGGTTACGTTGACTTTTCGAAAGTTCCTTTGCCAACTCAACTTTGAATGGCGGTGTGTTGACCAGTTCGCAAGTCGGTATGCAAACCCACAAAGGAACCTCGGCATCTTTGATCTGACGAACCATGCCCAGAAACGTCGCGTCAAAATGCTGCTCGACCCCGTTCCGCCAACCGGGATCGCGATGGTACTTTTCAAGTCCACCCCTATGGTCCAATCTGGCATTCACTTCAGTCGGCATCGTGGCGGTGGATGTTGTGGTGGTGGTTTTGAAACGTTCCTGTAGCCACGAAACCATGCGGATTTTTCCCGCCATGCTGGAAAGCCATGTCTGCACCGGACCGGCATCCAACAGGGCTCCGTATTCGCGATCCTCAAGAAACTCATTGTGTCCGGTATACAACACAAGGGCGTCCGGTTCGTACTCCATCACCTCGCTGACAAGTTTCGAAACGCGGTAGCTGGCATAGGAGATTCCACCCACATTGATGACCTCAAAGTCGACTTGCGGAAATACAGCGCGAAGTCGTAGCTCCAGCCAGATTGGAAAAGCCGTTTCCGTCGAAAAGGGTCTTCCCTGTACCGTCGAACCACCGAGGATGAAGATCCGTTGAGTCCCGTCATCCTTGCTGGCTGAAAATGCAGCCGGTCGGAAGAAATTCATCCGCTGTTCGGGGATTCGCCGCTCGTTGGATGAGGTATCCAACTCAAACAGAGGTTGCAGTTGCTGTAAATCAACGTAGGGGTCAACGGCTAGCTCGTCGATCGATTGTGGCACAGCGATTCGCAAGACCGTTTCCAGAATTGCAAACGGCAGCAGTGCCAGGACGATGGCTGCCAAACGCATCCAGCATCCGCGATGCCGCCGAGAAGCGGATGCGAGAGAGATATCAGATTCAGACGCTGAATCACCACCCACGTCTTCGGCTTGGTTGTGCGGCGATGCGGATCCATCAGGTTTGGGTTGCGTGTCCAAAGTGCTGTTTTCCAGAACTTCATGATCGAAATTTGCAGTTAAACGGATTCACTGCTTGCCTGCGCTGACTCATGTTCCGGCGGAAGCTTCGTTGGCGGCTATCCTTGGGAGATGGGGTTTCAGCATAGCTTGGTTTACTTTCCCGTGGGGCGGAACCTCTCGGTCATAACCCCACCCGATCACCCGGTTCAGGCTGACCGGTGAAGTGATCACCCCATGACGAATCGCCGCTGTTTTGGCCTTCGTGAGTCGGCGGATCGCTATGATGACCGGTTGCCAGACTGGAATCGTCTCGGCGTTTGGATGCGGCTGATCAAGTCGGTGGGAGAGGCGGAGATGTCATGCCTCGCCTGTGCCGAGGCTGCGGAGCTGAATCTCGTTACTGAATCTCGTTACTGGGCCTCGCTCTTTTGCCGGCTGTTTCACAGAATGGTGTCCATGGGCAATACAGAACACATTTACCTGACCGGTTTTCGTGGTACGGGCAAGACGTCAGTCGGCACTTTGCTTGCACGGTCACTGGGCCGCACCGTGGTTGATTTGGATGGCGTGGTGTCGGCTAACGCGGGCAAGTCAATCCGTGAAATCTTTCAGGATGGCGGGGAAGCCGCCTTTCGGGAGCTCGAAAGCAGTGCTTTGGAGTCGGTGGCTCAGGCGGAAAATACCGTAATTTCGCTTGGTGGTGGAGCGATTTTACGGGACGTCAATCGAACCGTCATTCGTTCCACGGGGACGTGTTTTTGGCTCGACTGTGATGCGGAGACCATCGCCCAACGACTACAGCAGGACGAGGGCAGTGCCGAGCAGCGGCCCGCGTTGACCCCGCTGGATGAATTGGAGGAAATTCGCGAGCTGCTCAAGGCTCGCCATGCCTTGTACCAAGAGGCGGCCGATCATCGTATTGATACTACGGGCAAGACGATTGTTCAGGTCACTCAGCAGATCATCGAGTGCTTGCAAGCTAGTGAGCCCCTGCAAGGTAATGGGGGGGCTTGATCTCGACCTGAGTACCAGAAAGGTCTTGGGATGCAGAATGCTGAAAAGTCTTGCCGAAAATTGGAAACAAGCCGTTCATGGTCCGGATCGGTCTGTTGCGACAGGGGGTGAAATCGGTAAGCTGTCACGAGCAAGCAATTTAGCCCCTTTGGGCGAAATTGTGGCAGCCCCGATCATGACGCCCGTCTGATCAACAATGATATCATTCGGTATCGATATCATTCGGTACAACCCGATGGCCCGACTGTAAGGGCGATTGGCCGTTGTCAGGGTCTGATGGATTCAAGGTAGTTAGGAAGGATTGCAACGTGTTTGTAGCAGCGTCGACTGAGTGCTGGCCCGAGATGGAATTTGAAGAGGCCATCGAGGTGCTCACTGATCTTGAATTTTCGGCCGTTGAAATAGCGGTTCACGAATCCGGTACGCTCAAGCCAAGTCTGCTTTTGGCGGACCCCGATCGAGCGGTCCAGATTTTGAGGCATACTCATCGTCTGGATATCTCCAGTTACAGCTTGGAACTGGAGACCAAGGGGGATCAACATTATGAGGATTTCAAAGAGTTTTGTCGCATCGCCAAAACAACCAAAGTGGTCAATGTGACTGTTCCTTCGGGAGAGCATGGTACTCCTTTCAACGAAGAAGTTGAGCATCTGCAGCAACTCGTAACGATCGCTGAAGGCGAGGGGGTACGCGTTGCAGTGCGAAGCCAGTTGGGGTGCCTCAGCGAGGATCCGGACACGTTGATGGTTTTGTGCAACAACATTGATGGTTTGGGTCTCACGCTCGACCCGAGTGTTTACATCTGCGGCAGTGCAAACGGTAAAAACCTCGACAAAATCCTCAAGTTTGTCTGCAATGTGCAACTCCGTGATTCCCGGCCTGATGCATTCCAGGTCAGTGTGGGTCAGGGCGAGGTTGATTACGGAAAATTGGTCACGCAGCTTGAGCGAGACAAATACGATCGCGGGCTGGTCGTTCACATGACTCCTTGCGATGAGATGGATCAACGCGTTGAGTTAAGAAAGCTGCGACGTTTGCTTGAGACATTGATGTAAGCGTTCTGTGAATCATGGAAATATGCTCCATCGGCAAATGACGTGGCAGGTGCATGTCGGTTTCTCGTACTGCAATTGATCGAATGGGTGCCCGCCTGAATGATGGCACGCCATTGCCGCGGCCCAAATTGGTGCCGGAACTTTCCTATGGACGGCATCGAGGGCCAGCGAGACCGCAATCACGGATCGCTGCTGTCGCGGTGACGTTGTATTGCTGCCCGGCACAGGGTTGGGTGATTCCTTTGACACTGCGTCCTCAGAGTCTGCAGCATCATGCAGGCCAGGTGTGTTTCCCCGGCGGACGTGTCGAAGCTGGCGAGACGATGTCGGAAGCTGCTTTCCGCGAGTTTCGAGAAGAATTGGGGGTCGAGGCAAATATCACCACCCACTGTGGTCTGCTCTCGCCGCAGTATGTTTACGCAAGCGACAATTTGGTGCATCCCGTTGTGGCCATCATCGAGCATCCTGAGCCTTGGAATCCAGACCCTGTCGAGGTTGCTGAGGTGATCACGCTGCCATTGGAACGGCTGAGCCAAGTGATGGCAGGTGGTCAGGCAAAGCATTTGCAGGCCCGGCAAAATTCGGATGGAAAGGAAGATTTCAAGTCCGCCGAGTCAAATGATCGGCCGGATGGTTCGCCCCACTACGTGATCAAGCAACGTGGGGTGGTGGCGGATACCGGCGAGATTGATCAGCTGCGATTTCGTGCTCCCGCTGTCACCCATCAAGGACATCAGATTTGGGGAGCCACGGCCTTGATTCTGGACCAATTGGCCCAAGTCTTGCATGAGTAGGGTTGAGACCAAGGGAATCGCTGCCAACGCGTCAGTTGCACTCGATTTTGGGCTGCGACGTCAGCCACGGCTTGCGAATCCCATCATGGATCGAAAAAAATGCCGTTTGACAGACGGTTTTTGCTGCCCAAGCGGTTTTACATCAAATTGACACCGACGCCGCGGTTCCTACAATCTTGCAGACAGTACGAGTGATGGCTGTCGCTGCCACTTGAGGCGTTGGCAGGTAGGAAAACGACCTGAACGACGATTTACCAGTAAACGAAGGAAAGCAGACGATGGCTTCTGATGCCGTAAAAGAATTCACTGATGACAATTTTGACGCTGATGTGCTGAAGGCCGATGGGGCAGTCCTCGTTGATTTTTGGGCACCCTGGTGCGGACCCTGCCGTCAAATCGCTCCCATGATCGATGAACTGGCCAGCGAGAATCCGACTGTCAGTATCGGCAAAGTGAATATTGACGATAACCCAGGCGTTGCACAACGCTTTGGTATCACCAGTATCCCCACCTTGCTGCTCTTCAAAGGGGGCGAGCCCGTTGAGAGTTTCGTGGGTGTTCGACCCAAAACTGCTCTGCAGGAAGCACTCGACTCGGCGTCTGCCTGAGAGACCTGGCCTTGGTCTGAGATCCGAACGTGACACGCCAGTGGGGCCAGCGATGACCACAAGGGACGTCGTTGGCTTGGTTACCACGGCAGGACGAGCGGTTGATGCCAGAGAAGTGATGCCAGAGAAGCGATGCCAGACGTTGAAGTGCCAGCAACCCCTGCTCACGGTACTGCATGGGCACATCGGTCTGCTCATCAGACGGACCACCGAACCCAAATTTTGGGAAGTTTGTCGACGGGCTGCCTGATGGCAGCCTGTTTTCATACCTGCCTGTCATCCGGTTCACCTTGTGGCGGGTGCGAATTGCCAACTTTCTCTTTACCCGTGGTCAAAGCCACATTTGAGGCTGTACGGGATAATCTGTGATTCATTTTCGAGCGAGGCCAATTTGAGTACGACAACGGTTCACAATATCGGCGACCGCAGTGCGGCTGCTTTCGAGCGAGCTCGAAAACTGATGCCCGGTGGCGTTAACAGTCCGGCACGAGCTTTTGGAGCGGTCGGCGGTACGCCTCTATTTATCGATCATGCCAAAGGTCCCTACCTGTACGACATCGATGGTCGGAGGTATCTCGATTACATCGGCTCGTGGGGGCCCATGATTCTGGGGCATGCCCATCCGGAGGTGATCGAAGCGATTACACAGGCCGCGCAACGTGGCACCAGTTACGGGGCTCCGACTGAGGCTGAATCAGGCTTGGCAGAGCAAATCATCGAAGCGGTCGATAGTGTTGAAAAGGTTCGTCTGGTCAACAGTGGTACTGAAGCCACCATGAGTGCAATTCGTGTGGCTCGTGGGGCGACAGGGCGAGATAAGATCATCAAGTTCGCAGGCAACTACCATGGCCACGTCGACAGTCTGCTGGTTGCCGCGGGGAGTGCAGCAGCAACGTTGGGGGTGCCTGATTCACCCGGCGTCACGGCGGGTGCGGGCCAGGATACAATCGTGCTGTCCTACAACAGTTGCGAACAGGTAGCCGCTACTTTTGCTGAATTCCCAGGGCAGATTGCAGCGGTCATCCTTGAACCTGTTGTGGGAAATATGGGGTGTGTCCCGGCGACTGCTGAGTTCATGGCCTGTTTGAGAAGTGAAACTGAGAAAGATGGCGCGATCCTGATTTTTGATGAGGTCATGACGGGTTTCCGATTGGCTTTGGGCGGAGCACAAGAGCGTTATGGGATTCGCCCTGACATGACCACACTCGGAAAAATTGTCGGTGGTGGCATGCCCTTGGGAGCCTACGGTGGCCGCGCGGACATCATGAACCAGGTCTTGCCTGCTGGCAAGGTTTTTCAGGCCGGAACGTTGAGTGGAAATCCCGTTGCTGTCGCTGCGGGCAGCGCTACGCTGCGTCTGTTGCGTGAGGATCCTCCCTATGAGCAGTTGGAAACACGTGGCAAACAGTTGGCTCAAGGTCTGGATCGTGCGGCGACCGAAGCCGGTATCCCACACCAGGTGCAGCAGGTCGGAAGCATGGTCACCCTGTTCTTTAATCCTGATCCCGTTCATGACTGGCAAGGCGCGGATCGTTGCGATCGAGAGGCATTTGGTCGCTACTTCTGGGGATTGATCAACGAAGGCATCTACATGCCGTGCAGCCAGTTCGAATCTCTCTTCTTCAGTCGACTTCACACCGAGGCGATGATCGAGGAGACGATTGATGCTGCTGCAAAGGTGCTAAAAACGATCGCCTGATTCCAGCGACCATCGCCCACTTACGTTCCGGCATGCAAGTTCGTTCCAGCATGCAAGACGCCTGCTGGATCAGGCTGACCTGCGAGTACTGTTGCCGAAGCGTTTCATGCTGACTGCTCGGGAGTCGAAACCGACAGCCATCTCAACGGGCCTCAGGAATCGTTGGGAGTACGGATCACCAAGTTGCGGATTTCGGTCATATCTTCCATGGCAAAGCGAATTCCCTCGCGACCAAGACCGCTGTCTTTGACGCCACCATAAGGCATGTTGTCGACTCTCCAGGAAGGAACGTCGCCAATCACCACACCTCCCACCTCCAGTTCATCCCACGCCTTTTGCATCTTGTACAGGTCGCGAGTGAAAATGCCTGCCTGCAAGCCAAACACGCTGTCGTTGACATCACGAAGAGCCTCGTCAAACGAGCTGAAGCGACTCAGGACAGCGACCGGGCCAAATGCTTCACCGGCACAAATTGGTTCTGTCGGGGGTACTTCCTCCAAAAGCGTGGCCTCGAGCATGGCTCCATCCCGCTGACCTCCGCACAGAAGTTGACCGCCTGCTTCGATCGCCGAATTGATCCAGGTCTCAAGACGCTCAGCCTCGGATTCTGAAATCATGGGACCGATAAAGGTGTCTTCGTGTTTGGGGTCACCGACCACCAACTGCTTTGCAGCTGCGACCAGTTTGTCTCGCAGTGTTTCGTAAATACTGTCGTGCACCATGATGCGTTGGACACCAATGCAGCTCTGGCCAGACTGATAAAAAGAACCGATCACCAATCGGGCGACGGCATCGTCCAAGTCGGTGTCGTGGTCAACGATGCAAGCAGCGTTGCCACCCAGTTCCAGCACCACAGGTTTCCTGCCAGCTTTGGCTTTCAATTTCCAGCCGACCTCCGGTGAACCGGTAAAACTGAGAAGTTTCAGTCGGTCGTCGGTGGTGAACAGATCAGCGCCGTCGCGGCTGCAGGGTAAAATTGAAAATGCGCCAGCTGGAATGTCTGTTTCCGCTAAAATCTCGCCGATCATCAACGCTCCAATCGGTGTCCGGCTGGCGGGCTTGAGCACGAAAGGGCAACCCACTGCCAACGCAGGTGCGATTTTGTGAGCCGCCAAATTCAACGGAAAATTGAAAGGCGAGATGAAAGAACAGGGACCAATCGGTACCCGCTGGAACATCCCACGATAGCCCTTGGCACGGGGAGATATTTCCAGATTCATGACCTCGCCGCTGATCCGTACGGATTCCTCAGCCGCGATCCGAAAAGTGTCAATCAGTCGGGTTACTTCACCTCGCGCATCGTTGATCGGTTTGCCAGCCTCGATGCAAAGTGACATTGCCAATTCATCGAATCGCTCTTCAAAACGGCTCACGCAATGCTGCAAGATTGCTTGTCGCGCATAGGGTGGCATCCGACGCATCTCATCGTTGGCGTCCACTGCAGCCTGAATGCCCGCATCAATCGCCTCGGCATCTGCAACCGCAACGCGGGTCGCTACTTCGCCCGTGTACTTGTCGGTAACGACCAAATCTTGATTGGGGGCGAAGGCCTGTCCGCCCAAGTAATAAGGGTAGCTGGGGTTGAGCATGGCTGTGACTCCAAGGAGGCGGCTTACGATGATTTTGATCCATGGTGTCCAACGATGAGCCGCCGGTGATCAATTGATTCCCTGTCATCCTAAGCATGGTTGACGTTTGTTCAATGCCTGCGATCCCGTGCACCAGCGGCAACATTCGATGGCTCCATCAAACACGCGTCTTGCAATCCAAACATCCGCAACGCAAACAATCTCGGTGAACCTGCCTTGGGATCCAGTGGTATTTCCAACCCGCGGTCCTGCCTGCATTGACGCGGCTAACAGAGAGCCGATTTGAGAACCTCGAGTGGCTCTTGGCGGCGGGCATCACAGTGAGCTGGCGGGCATCACAGTGAGCTAGCAGGCATCACAGTGAGCTGGCAGGCATCACAGTGAGCTGGCAGGCATCATTGGGATGACGGTGGCGCGAATACTTCGCGAACCCGGATTCCAAACTTGTCACCAATCTTGACGGTTTCACCTGTCGCAATCGGGGATCCGCCTGCTTCCAGAGTGAGCGGTTCGTCGCAGTGCACGTCAAAAGTCAGCATCGCACCGGGAACCAGATTCACGATGTCTTCCAACGAGACGCTTTTTCGAGCCAACGTCACACAAACGGGGGTTTGGATCGAAAGAACGGCGCGAGTGTAGTTTGGGTTTGAATCGACACTCATAAGGGCGTCTTACTTTTCCTAGCGGCGATGGTGGTCTGGGTAGTTTGAGATGAACCCTAATCGCTATTATCGGCATGCTGATGCTCAAAGCTTGCCCAGACTCCTCTAATCGGTACCAAAAACACTGGGAAAGCAAGCATTTAATCAACTTACCCCCCAGCAGAGGGTATGGAGAGGCCAGTCGCGGGGATACATTATGCCCTGCCTGAAGTGTGGGTTCATTTTTCACACACACCTCAGCAACGCATTTTGATTATCACTGTTCTTTTGAAATAGAAAGCTGCGAGATGTGCCTACTGGCTGTTCAGTACCGCTTGGTCCCCGAAAGTCCCATTCTTGTCGCAGCGAACCGCGAGGAGTACGTCGACCGGCCGAGCCTTCCTCCGTCCATTCAATCCGGCAAACCACGTGTCCTTTGTGGCATCGATCAGAAAGCGGGAGGCTCCTGGTTGGGGGTCAATCAAAACGGTTTGTTTGTCGGACTCTGTAACCGTGCAACCGCAACGCCGCTGTTCGGGCAACGTTCTCGCGGTTTGCTAGCTTTGGACCTGCTTCGCTGTACTTCGGCGAGTCGTGCTCTGGAAAAGGCTGAAACGGAATTTGCCAAGACTCGTTACGACGGTTGCAATATCCTGATTGCGGATGCCAAGAACGGATATGCGATCCATGCTGATGAGCGTCAGGAAGTCGTGGAGCTCCAAGATGGATTGAACATCATTGGTGCCCGCAACCTGAACGATCCCGATGATCAGCGTGTGCAGATGGCGAAACGGTTGTTGACGCTTCAGACATTGGATTCACCCGTCAAGTTTCTCGCTGTCGCCAGTAAAGTATTCGCCAGATCACCAGTTGGGCCAGGGCGTCCAAGCATGGTTGTTCGAAATGGTGATTATGGAACTGTCAGCAGCACGCTGATCGCTCTGGGAGTCAAGCCCCGTGATGCGATTTATCAGTTCAGCAATGGAGCACCTGATCAGTCCAAGTACGAGGATTTTTCGCCCATGCTGCGAGATATCCTGAGCCGCGGACTTCGCGAGGCTCGAACCAAGGCCAAAGCCCAAGGTTAGCCCGTGTGTTGGTTGCGGTTGTGGGTTTTCTGTCAGGGAAGCCCAGCTGCCGCCCAACCAAACCAGCTGCCGCCGAACCAGCTGCCGCCGAACCAACAGCCGCCGATCCTGCCCAGCGTGCATCGCACTTGCGTGTGCCAAGCGGGAATTCGGCAGGTGGGCAGACAACTCGACCACGCGTTCACTTGCGGTTGATTCTACGCCACTGTGTCGGAGGCTTTCCCATCCTTTTTTTGATGGGTTGCATTTCAGAATCTTCCTCCCAGCCGGCCACCGCGCGGGATGGAATTGCTGGGTTGGGGGGGATTCAGGCCTGCGTTGATGTTGCCATCCAGATTGGAATGTTTCAAGCCAGTTGTCGATTCCAAGCAGCAGCAGCTTGGTTTTAAGGCGGCAATGCTGGTGGCAGGGTTCCAAACCTCGTTATTTCAGGACCTCGTTATTTCAGGTAGGTTTTTTGGCCGGGAAACGCCACGATTGTGTTCATGATCGGATCACTTGAGTCCGTTTTGCATGTTCCCATGGTGTGCTTCTGGTGTGCTTCTGGAGTGCTTCTGGCTGGCGTGATGGGGGCGATCGAATCGCTTTCCAGTTAGATTGGCTCAATGTGGGGAGATCAACGCTTGCATCTGGCCGGGTTTCAGCCATTGTTGAACGAGGCGTTTCAGTATTTTCTTCTTTCCTGACGCCAACCATTCTTTTCCTGTTTTCATTTCAGTCTGGATTCTGATGTCATCTGATTTAAAGCGTTCGATCGAGGGTTCGCGTTGTTTGGTCACGGGGGGAGCTGGTTTCATCGGTTCTCATTTGGTGGATGGATTGTTGGCAGCGGGCGGCAGCGTTCGTGTGCTGGACAACTTCAGTACAGGGTTTCGGCACAACCTTGAGCATTTTGAGTCCAGTCAGGTTGAGCTCATTGAGGGCGACGCATCCGATATCGAGGTTGCCAGGCAGGCGGTAGCCGACGTCGATCTGGTGTTTCATGCGGCGGCGATGGCGAGTGTGCCACGTAGCATGCGTGAACCGGATTTGTGCCATGCGTGGTGTACCACCAGCACCGTGAATTTGCTGCAGGCCTCAGCCGCGGCGGGTGTCCGCCGTCTGGTGTTATCCTCGACCAGTGCAGCTTACGGGGACTCCATCTTTGTATCCAAGCGTGAGACTGACCCATCGGCACCACTTTCGCCGTATGCTGCTGCAAAGTTGGCGGCAGAGTCTTATTGCCAAGCGTTTCAACGAAGTTTTGAGATTGAAACCGTGGTCCTGCGTTACTTCAATGTCTTTGGCCCTCGTCAGGATCCGCAAAGCGAGTACAGCGCGGTGATTCCGAAGTTCGTCTCCATGATTCTTTCAGGTCAACGTCCTGTCATTTACGGTGACGGTCAGCAATCACGAGATTTTGTATTCGTCAAAGATGTGATGCAGGCAAATCTGCTGGCAGCGACGACGGCAGATGCTCCTGGGAGAACCTTCAACATAGGACGTGGCGAGCGTACCACCTTGCTGGAACTGCTAACCAATCTGCGAGAGATTCTTGGCGAGCACATTGAACCCATCCATGAACCGCCCAGAGCGGGTGACGTGCGTGATTCGCTTGCCGATATTTCCGAAGCCCGGAACCGATTGAATTTCGAGCCGGCAACGACGATCGCTGAGGGGCTTCGGCAGAGCGTGGAGTATTATCGCAGTGTGGTTTGATCGCAGTGTGGTTTGATCGCAGTGTGGCTTGAACGCAGCGTGATTTGAACGCAGCGTGATTTGAACGCAGCGTGGTTTGATTCCCCCCAACGCCACCGTGTCAAATGTTGGGCGGTGGGATGGGTTTGACCGAAGCTGGCAGGGTCTTGTAAGGCAGATGGTAGTCTGCGAACAAATCTGCTCCGTAGCCTCGCCGCATCTCCCATTTTGCACGTGCTGCCCAAGGCGAGCCAGGGTGATTTTTGACCACTGCGGTGAATTGTTCGTTTGCCCGTTCGACATACGGCTTTGCGTCTTCTGTCCGGATTTTTTTCACCGTCCGAAGATCCCAATGAACCAGTCGTCTCTTCCCTTTCATGGGCGCAGCGATTTTGGGATTCGCGATGAAGGCATCCAACGCAACACCATATTCATAGATCCTTGCTTGGTAGGCGATCAGTTGGGCGAGAATCAGATCGTAATTGGCTTGCCACCGTGGATCAGGTTCCTGCTCTCTGAGGTGCTGGCCGGAAAGCAGTGCCTGTTCGGCTTCGGCCATGTACCGAAGATGCATCTTTGCTTTTTCCTGTTCACGTCTTGCCTGTTTGATGAAGTCCTGCGGTTTGAGCGAAAATGTCAAACGCATCTCGATTGCTTTTTTGTTCGCTTCGGCATAGGGATTCAAGTCCTGAATCACTTGCCAGATCAGTGATCGCAGGGGAAATTCACTTCGATCAGTCAGGACTTCAATTTTGGCACGCAAATCTGGCCGGTAGGGGCGTAAAGCCTCCATGTCGTACTTCTCTTTGTAGCGGCCCACCAATTCAGCCTCGGCGCTTGGCAGCATGAAGAAGATGCCATTGGTCTCCCGCGCCAAACGTGATTGTTCGTACGGGCCAAAACCACTTCCAAACGCATCGCGTCTGCGATGGAAACCATTGGTTTGCAACTGCTCTGGAAAGGCGGTTTCTGGCCCCCGGTCCATGCGCAGATAATGGTGCCGATTGGTCTGTGGGTGTTGCCAGTGAAGAAAGGCGTACGGCGAACCAAAGACAGATTCACGACCCAGCACATAGACTTTGCAATCCGCGGCCTTGGCGACGCTGATTGCCTGTTCGATGTATCCATCGTTGTTTTGCCGGTCACCACTTTCGTCGCTGACCAGAACGACTGCCATTTTGCGACCCCTGCGGGCCAGATCACGATAAATACCAATCGCCCGTCCCACGGCTGAACTCATCAATTCACGACCCGTTGTATCAACCGGAATTGAATCGATGGCGTTCCGAATCTGGTCACGATCAGCGGTCGGTTGATGCAGAGTGTGATCGATGAACATTTCACCGTAGCTTGTCACTGCCGTCATCAAAGCTGTTTTGGTTGACTTGTTCTCCGTGCGGCCGACGATGCCCAGTTGTTCGTAAACCGTTTCAATCCGGTCACGAATTTCCTTTTGATCGTCCTTCATGCTCTTGGATTGATCAAAGCACCAGACCACCAGCACTGGGCTTTCATCCAGCATCCAAACCAGTTCCTGGGATAAACGATCGAGGGCATTCTGATAACTGTCAACGATATCTCGCGCTTCGCCTTTGACTTCTCCGTCAGGCACCGCTTCGATCAAAGCAACAGAATCGGGAATGCCAATCGTCGGCGCGGCGATGCTCAGTTGAGACGTGTTGGCTTTCGCCATCAACGACTGGTCCAGGGTAGGCAGATTGGCTGCGGCAGAAGCGGCGCTGACAGGAGCGGGAGCTGAGTTGAAGAGAGCCACATTATCAAGTACCACGTCAATCTCTGGATCCAATTCGACTTCGACTGGAGGATCTTCTACGCGATCAGGCGCAGGTATGGCAATGAATCTGGCCGCTTCCTGCTCGATCTCCTCGTAGGTCACCACTGCCAACAACAACAGAATTGCAGTGTGGACAAGCAGAGAGATGGTGGGTGGCATCATCCCCATCAACCGGTCGCGAAAAGTCAGCGGCTCATCGTGCCAGTCATCAGCTTTGACCTGCAGATCAGGGCTCTTGGTTGTCGTGTGTGTGTTACCAAACGGGACTTGGGAAGACATCAAACGTTCTCGGGCTATGGAAATGGCATTCTTCTTTGAGCTCAGTTCCATTGTAGCGGAGAGGTTCCACGGCGAGACGTCATTTTTGGTGCAATTCTTCCATCCAATCATCCAGTTGCCGGCGATTTTGAGCGGTTTGCCATCCGCTCGAGCCTCTTTCTCAGACTTTTGCCGCGCAGCGACCTTCTGACCATGTCACCAAGATCCTGCTGGTTGGACTCCATCCTGCCTGCATGCATTGGAAATCAAAGGCTTGCCAAGTCATCAAAATCCCAACCTGAAATCACAACGCAGCGAAATCACAACGCAGCGAAATCACAACGCAGCGAAATCACAACGCAGCGGTGGGGCCAATCAGGGGAGTTGACGGTTTGAAACCTCGCCGCCTGGTTGACCGTTGTCTTCAACTGGCAGTGCGACCGTGTGACTCTAGCGACTGTGCGACTCTAGCGACTGTGCGACTCGCCTGCTGAGTGTTGTTCTCTTGTCTGGCGGTCGGCCTGTTCAGCGTTGGTTGCCATTCATGATGGCGGAGACATCCGTTTCTGGTATTCGCTTAATCCATGCAAGGCGTGGTAGAGAACGCCACATTCCAGATCAACATCGGAACACTGCTCCAAAACCTCACACAATCGACGGACGCTTCGTTGCACCCAGGGTTCAGCGAGGGTTTGTGTTGGTGCTGCGAGGGCAAGAAATTCAAGCACATGGCCGGTGCTACCGAGCGTTTCACCCATGTCACGAGTCCAGCCTGGTCGATGAAGGTAAGCGACCGAGTAGGAGCCGTCAGGATTCTGGTTCTGTTTGGCCAGCTGAATCGCTGCTTGAACTACCGCAGCGGCTTCTGCCCAGACACCGGTGATTGGCTGCCCTTCGATTCTTCTTTGGTTCAAAGCCATGGCCATGCCGATCAATCGATGTGTGCCACCACAAACACTGTCGGTCAAACTCTGTTCCAGTTCAGAGCCCAGCAGTGACTCGGTCGAGTATTGGGCACCATCGCGTCCCAGCCAGCGATGATCGGTTTTGCGGTAAGCGGTTAGAGCGATCAGCGACCAACTGAACTCGCGTTCCATATTTCGAGGGATATCAAACTCTGCCTGACGCATCCAGTCTTCGAGCATAAATGTTTGGTTTCTGCCTTGGATTTCGGTGTTCAGTGGGAGTCCTGATTGGGCGATGACTGCCAGCCATTGATCACGATGACCTTGGCCAATCTTGGTCGATGGCTGCATGGCCATTCGCAGCCCGGGGCGTTTCAATGCCCCAAGTTCATCTCCCGGTTCCGGCTCAAACCCGCCAACAGTTTGACCTGATAACAGGTAAGCCAACGCAGGCTGTGGCCCGGTTGGTGTTTGAAGCTCGAAGTCCGAACCATAGGCGAGGATGCCGTGCAGTACCTGCCACGCGCCATGAGTGGAACTGGACAGTTCACGTTGACGCAGGTTCTGCTCCAGCGTTCGCGAGACCAGTTCATTGAGTGGTTCAGTTGCCGTGCCCTGTGCGTTCAACACGGAACCTGAGTTATCGTCCCCGGTCTCTTGGTCAGATTCGGCGTTTGATTTCAGCGATGAGTCGGATTGTCCAGAGTACGACACGCGACTGGGACTGCTCAGGGGGCAGCCCGCCACGAGCAGGGCAGTGATGGCAGACATTAGAAAAAGAAGGTGACGCATGACGACTCTTAGCCTGCGTCGAGCGTCCAGCGATGTCAACTTGGCGATTCAGTTTCCATGCGATTTCTTCGCTCTTTGCCCAAATTCACTCAGGCTGTGAAGGTCATTCAGCATGGACTCGTATCTCTGCGTGCCAGATCGGGGGCATTCAAGCGTATTGGATCTCACGCACGATTGGCGATGTTGGCCCCTTGCCGTGGCTGGAAGGGTTGCCCAACACGTCCCCAAGGGAAACGACTCACTCGCTGACGGCGGAGTCTGCGGTGGACGCCACAGAAGGATCGGACGTATCGTTTTGGGCTGCCGCGTTGTTGGAGGCCTCATCCGTGGCGGACTCTATTTCTTCTTCTTCGTCACGGTGATAGACGCGAACCGCTGCTGGCAAGGGATCAATCGCCAATTGATCCGACAGGTAGCCTTTGGCTTTTGCCATTCGCAGGATCGAGATCACATCGCCGTAGCCGCCGCCCACCGCTACGATCCCGCCGAGGACCGATGCCAAAGAGTCGGAAACGGTAACACGTTTATCATCAGCGTTGACTTGGAATCGGCTGATTTTCAATTTGCCCGGCTCGCTGAGGTCTGGTTTCAGGAGCAAGCCATTGGGGCCTCGCAAAAACTGGGGGATGTCCATTCTGCCGGAATCACCGAACAGGACGACCTCGGGCGAATCACGCAGGGAAACGACCACGGCAGGTTTTACCGTGGATGGGATTTGATACAGGTAAAACGATTTGAGTGCTTTCCCGCCCAACATGCTCTTGCCTTCGACTCCTTGGCGACGGATGGCACAGAATGAGCCGTATCGGGTTTCGATACTCGCTTCATTCATCAAACGCATCAGTGCATCGATGGCAAGCTGGTGATCCATGCCTTGCAAAGCCAACAAGGACGGATGCCGGAATGCAGCTGTTTCTCGAATCGCCGTTTCCAGCGATTCAATCGCTTCTGTGCGGTCAAGATAGGCGAGTGCTTCAGCAGCGTAGAAACGCAATTCCGGGTTGGTTGAGTTCAATGCGTCGATCAGAATCGGGACTGCACTTTCACCCATCGCTTCCAGTTGCAAAGCAGCGTCTGCAGCAGTGGTAGGATCGCTGAGCTTGCTGGCAAGTTCTGAAAGTCTGATTTGAGTTGCGGATGATTCTGGGGCTGTACTGATCGCCTGGATTACCGCCATCATCCGTGGGATGTTGTTGCGGTAACGTGGATGAGTCTCCATTTCAAGAAAATCATCTTCCTTTGCTTTGGCGATTCCCTGTCGTGTCGTGCCGTCAAAGAAAAAGAAGCGTCGGTTGATCGCTGCAGCTAATGCGCTTGATGTTTTGGCGTGCTGGTACTCGGGGCTCAATACCAGTCCCAACTTACGAGTGATTTGAATTCGACCGCCTGACAAAATGGTGCCTTCGGTTTTTAACGTTCCGTCTTCGCCCGGGGTGTAGCTGCCACGTGTCAGGACGGGTCCTGTACCAACCGCCATCACTTCACTTTTGCGGATCTTGTTTTGCAGGAATCGCTGTTGTCGGAGGCGAGTGTCCAGCAACCAGCCATCATTCAAGTCGAAAACAACGCTCTCGTTGGGCGCACGGACGATGAGGTCAACGGGATCGTTGCGGCGGGCGCCAGGTGGGATCGTCGCCTGAATCCTGACCAACGCCGTGTTATCAAGCTCCAGAAAGTTATTCGGATCTTTGATGTCACGCCGCTTCATCTCCTCGAGCAGTTCGTCGCGGAACTGAGATGGATTGGCTGGCCCGCCTGTATTGGGAAGTCCATTGACGAGGCCCACTCCAATCACCTGAATCGGCTGCAAACCCTGAACCATGGTTGCTTCACGGATTAAATCAGGCAGCTTTGGAACCTTCATCAATTCCTGAAGCTTTGTATTGCTGTCTTTCTCTCCCTTGCCGGGCAGCAGGTTGCAGCCCAACGGCAAGGCAAATAAAGAAAACAGAAATGCACTCAAGGCAACTCTGGAAACGGTAATCTGAGAGTGAATGAACTGGGGCATCCTGCCACACATCCGTTTGTGATTTGGCTTCGAATTCGAAAAGCTTCCGACTACATACGATTCATAGCCTCCAGCGACCCAGCGGGGCAAGGTCAGCACTCAGCCCGTGGCGATCCGGATTGGCGGCCAGTTCATTGGGGTGTCTCCAAGCTGCGGCTTGGTTACTCTGGCGATGAAGCACGATCATTTCATCGACTTACCTCTGCGGAGGGGGGTGTGGTGGCCAGGGGAGGTGTTCTGGTGTGGGAGGTGTTCTGTAGAAAAGTTCTGGTAGGTAGGGCACTCTGGGTCTCCGGGCACGCTGGGTGTCCGGAAAAATGGGGGGATTAGGTCGGATCGTCGCTCTTGGAGTGGATCTTCTAAAAAAGACATGGAAAACCGCAGGACGGGAGCTCTTGACAGAAAATCAAGGACTGGGATACTTTCCCGCCTGCCCGCCACCTGAGCGTGGTTTCGCATTATTTCTGGGTCTTGATCCTGTTCAGCACCACTGGGCAGCAGTCTTGGGAAAATGTCGGGCATGCCTCCGCCTGTCTGCGTGAGGTTCAGTTCACCCTTATTTGTGTGGGTTTACCCACATCACACGACTTCCATGCCAACAATCAATCAACTCGTCCGCAAGCGACGCAAACTGAAAAAGAGCCAGAGCAAGGCTCCTGTGCTTGAAAAGTGCCCTCAAAAGCAGGGTGTCTGTTTGCAAGTCAGGACGATGACACCGAAGAAGCCGAACTCCGCTCTGAGAAAGATTTCGCGTGTTCGTCTCAGTAACGGCAAGGAAGTGACGGTCTACATTCCCGGTGAAGGTCACAATCTTCAGGAGCACTCGATTGTGCTCGTTCGGGGTGGTCGCGTTCGTGACTTGCCGGGTGTTCGCTACCAAGTGGTCCGCGGTTCGCGTGACGCACTCGGTGTAGAAGGGCGAAAGCAATCACGCAGCCGCTATGGTGCGAAGAAGTAACGGTGCGAAGAAGCAAACATGCCTTCTCGCGAGGCATCAACGTTCGCCAAGTAGTAGTATTCTGAACAACAGCAATCCAGCCATTACAGTCAAAGTTAAAGAATGGGACGAATCACAGCCAGCCGCACCCAGCTCAAGGGCGATCCGCGGCACAACTCGATGCTCGCCAGCAAGTTCATCAATTGTTTGATGCTTGACGGTAAAAAGACGACTGCTCAACGTGTTTTCTATGATGCACTTGAAGAGATTAGTCGTCGAAATGAGATCGCCGATCAGACGCCCATCGAGGTTTTCGAGATGGCGGTCGAGAACGTGAAGCCATACATCGAAGTTCGAAGTAAGCGTGTGGGTGGTGCAAGTTATCAGGTGCCCATGCAAGTCAATCGTGCTCGTCAGCAGAGTTTGGCATTGCGTTGGTTGCTCGGTGCTGTCCGCGAGAAGAAAGGGCGTCCCATGCACTTGAAGCTTGCGGACGAACTGCTGGCAGCCTGCAAGAAAGAAGGGGTTGCTTACACCAAGCGAGAAAATACCCACCGAATGGCAGACGCCAACAAGGCGTTCGCTCACTTCGCTTGGTAATCCGATACAAATTCAATCACAAATCACCGCGATACGGCAGATGTCCGTGTCGCGGTTTTTTTTGCGCGGCGTTACGCTAGTGGGCTCATGAAGCTTGGGCGACTTGGCTTCATGATAGCTCGGGGGTTTCGCCTTGAACGAGTGTTTTCGGTGGCCCGCGTGGCCGGATTGCAATACCATCCTGTCTGGCAGTTTCACCAAGGTGGTGGATCGTGCTGGGCAACGTGCCGTCCCACCAATGTCGTTGGCGGTTTCAGTCGTTGGCAGTGACAGTCGTTGGCGGTTTCAGTCGTTGGCGGTTTCAGTCGTTGGCGGTGTCAGTCGTTGGCAGTGACAGTCGTTGGCGGTGACAGTCGTTGGCAGTGACAGTCGTTGGCCGGGGCTTTGCCGTTTGGCGAATGATCCAGTTTTTCCGTATTCCGAATCGTTCCATCCGTGAATCGTTTTCATGACTTTTGATACCTCAAAACTTCGCAACATCGGCATCATCGCGCACATCGATGCCGGGAAAACGACCGTCACTGAAAGGATGCTCTTTCTCAGTGGTGCCAAGCACCGTGTGGGGCGGGTGGATCATGGCACGACCGATACCGACGATGACCCTGAGGAACAGGAGCGGGGAATCACCATCTTCAGCGCTTGCGTGAAGTACGCATGGAAAGGCTACAACATCAACCTGCTGGATACTCCGGGGCACGTTGATTTCACTGCTGAGGTAGAGCGTTGTTTACGGGTGCTCGATGGTGCTGTGGTGGTCTTTTCCGCTCGCGAGGGGGTCGAAGCACAGAGTGAAACGGTCTGGCGACAAGCTGACCGGTATCATGTTCCGCGGATCGTTTTCATCAATAAGATGGATCGTGAGGGTGCGGATTTCGAAACCGTATTCAACGACATCGAACCACGTTTGGGAGGTTGCCCTCTCGCTGTGGAGTTGCCGGTTGGTCAAGGCCCTCCGCACGTCGCCAACCCGTTTCGCGGAGTGATCGATCTGGTCGACATGAAGATGCTCGAGTTTGACCCGGAGACCGAAGGCAAAGAGGTCAAAGAAACAGAGATTCCTGAGGACCAAATGGATGAAGCTCTGTTCTGGCGAGAGCAGATGCTGGAAAAGGTCTACGATCTCAGTGAGGAAGCAGCCAACCTGGCGATGGAGGAACAAGAGGTGCCGCGCGAACTGATCGTGAAAGCGTTGCGGCAGGGGTGTATTGATCGGGTTATCCAGCCCGTCCTGTGTGGATCAGCTTTGCATGGCATTGGTGTGCAGCCCCTGATGACAGCGGTTGGCAACTTCTTGCCAAGTCCGCTTGATCGACCACCTGTGGAAGGCATCGATCCCAGCAAAAACGATCAGGTCCTGATTCGTAAGCCAAATTCCAAGGATCCGTTCTGTGGGCTTGTCTTTAAAATCCTTCCCGCCAAGACCGGAGACAATTATTGGATTCGCGTTTACAGCGGGCAGCTCAAACAGAATTCAAGGGTGCAATGTCCCAACCGGAATAAAAAAGAAAACATCGCCCAGTTATGGCAGATTCATGCCACCAAGAAGGATCGTGATGGGCAAATTGATTCGGTCGAAGCCGGTGATATCTGTTGTGTGATCGGTCCCCGATTTGCCATCACTGGTGATACCGTTTGCGACACGCGTGAGATGATTGAGCTGCCGAGCATCAACTTTGCGGATACGGTTATCTCAATGGCGATTGAGTCGGAAAGCACGGGTGATAAAAAGAAGCTTGAAGAAACGCTTGATATGCTGCGGCGTCAGGATCCCACCTTTCGTGCAGTCGAAAACGAGGAAACCGGCCAGACATTAATCAGTGGCATGGGTGAGCTGCATCTTGAGGTGATCCAGCATCGTCTGACCCGGGACTTTGGACTCAACGTCAAGTTTTACAAACCACGCGTTAACTATCGTGAAACCGTGGCTGCCAAGGCGGACGTGGTTGGGCAGTGCAATCGACAGATTGGATCAACACAGATGTTCGCCCGACTCAATGTCAGTGTGTCACCCTTGGAGGATGTGTCAGCCCCGGTGCTGGTATTTGATCGATTGCCACCCGAGGTAGGGTTGCCCAATGCCGTCAGGCAGGCCGCCATGGACGAAATACGTGAACGAGCTGCTGGCGGAGGCTTGCTGGCAGGGTTTCCACTCTCAGGAGTTCGTATTGATGTCACTGATGCCGAGATGCATGAAGAGGGTAGCGACGAGGTCGCCTTTCGGATTGCGGCCGGTGATGCTTTCGATCGCAGCATGGAAAAGGCGGGGCCGGTCCTGCTGGAGCCTGTGATGAAGGTCGAAGTGACCACTCCCGAAGATTACATGGGTGAGTTGGTCGGGGATTTACAGCAGCGGCGAGCCATCATTTCCGCGACTGAAACCCGTGGTACCATGACCGTGATCATTGCGCATGCTCCTCTCAAAGAGTTGTTTGGATACTCAGGAGCTGTTCGTAGTTTGAGCCAAGGGCGAGCCGCTGGCAGCATGGAACCGCTCAGTTATCAGGCAGCACCCAAAGAAGACGCTGAAGGTTTCATGTTTTAAGTCGCTTGTGGGCAGATTTTCCTGTCAAAACAGGTGCGTTCCAACTCTCGCGAGAGCGGTCTCTCGATTGCTTGGAACCGAAACCCGGAGTTTGGCAATTTGGCCAATGACGGCGATTCCATCAAAATCATTCTGCGATGCTGATGTTTGAATTCCAAATCCCGCTAAATTGCTCGCTCCACATGCTCAACGGGAGCCGGGAACGCCATGAAAAGCGAAAGAATTGCCCGGCTCGGGCAACGCGATGGGTGAGCCGTGTGCCCGGGTGATTGGGCCCCGTGCGGACTCTTGGGGCCGTTGACGCGATATCTTCTGTCCGCCACTTACCGCTCCGCCGGCTTGGTAGACTATTGAGAAAACGCAGTTGCTCCATTTTTGCCGCTCTCCTACTATTCACCGTCGGCGAAAGAGTGGGGGGGTGCGATGGCTCTCCCCGTTTTCGCTCATCATTCAAGCTTCATCGAATCAAACCTACTGGGATTTCATCATGGTCAGGCGTTCGCATCAATTTTCAGAGTCCAAAGATACCGCGGCTCGGCCGGTGATTCGCGGCAAACGCCGATACCTGGCTGCCTCCAATTTGACGTTGTTTGGCTTCGTTGCTGCATTGCTGCTCGTTGCCAGTCCCCTTCCTGCCACTGCTCAGGTGGCACAGCAGGCTCCCAATCAACTCGTCAAACCGGCCGCCAACGATCGAATCGTTGCCCGCTTGATCGCACAGTTGATGCCCAAGAATCATATCTCAGCCAAGGGCTTGGATGACACGATCAGCCAGCGTGCACTCGCGATCTTCACCAAATCGCTGGATCCGCTCAAACTCTACTTCTATCAGGGTGACATTGACGAGTTCAATCGAGATGCCCGGCAGATAGATGACATGGTTCAAAAGGGTGATCTTTCGCTCGCATACAAAATCTTCGGACGCTTCATTCAACGCGTGGATGAACGGGTCGCTGTTGCACAGGAGTTACTCAACAGTGATTTCGATTTCTCCAAAGATGAAACCATCGTTGTCGATCCGGAAGCCGCCCAGTACGCCAAGACACCCGCCGATGCGAAAGACCGTTGGCGTCGCCAGATCAAGTACGCTCTGCTTGATCTGAAAGATGAGGGCAAGGTTGGCGACGAGGCTGTCGATACGCTGCGTCGTCGGTATGGTCGCTATGCACGACGATGGAAAAAGACTGACAGTGACGATCTGTTGGAGATGTTCTTGACGTCCGTCACCAACGGCTATGACCCTCATTCAACGTACATGTCGCCATCGACGCTTGAGGATTTTCAGATTCAGATGAGTTTGAATCTCGACGGAATTGGCGCCCAACTTCGCGAGAAAGATGGTAACACTGTGGTCTCCAGAGTCATTCCTGGGGGCGCCGCTGCCAAACACGGAAAGCTCAAGTCCGATGATGTGATCGTGACGGTAGGTCAAGGCAAGTCAGGTGACTCGGTTGATATCGTTGAAATGCCACTTTCGGATGTCGTCGACCTGATCCGTGGTAAAGCCGGAAGCACGGTTCGTCTTGGAGTGAAACCGGGCGGAGTAGGAAATGTTGAGGAGTTTCAAATCGTTCGTGCCACCATCGCACTGGAAGAGTCGGCTGCACGCGGTGAGATCATCGAACATGCAAATCCTGACGGAGGGAAAAAACTCAAAATTGGCTACATCAATCTGCCCAGCTTCTACCTGGACATGGATGCGGCACGAAGAGATGAGAAAAACTACCGCAGCAGCACGCGGGACGTGCGACGCATCATTGAGGATTTCAAGACCAAAGAGGTTGATGGGATCGTGCTCGATCTCAGCAAGAACGGCGGAGGAAGTCTGACTGAAGCGATCAACTTGACTGGTTTGTTCATCGATAGCGGGCCTGTCGTTCAGGTTAAAAATTCAGATGGTTCGGTTCAGGCTTATGCCGATGAAGATAGTGGAACCGCATGGAGTGGGCCGCTGGCTGTTCTGGCCAGTAAGTTCAGTGCGAGTGCCAGTGAAATTTTCGCTGGTGCGATTCAGGACTACAAACGGGGAATCGTCATTGGTGATCCCGCGACTCACGGAAAAGGCACCGTCCAGACCCTGATGAACTTGGGACAACGATTGTTCGGTAACAATCGACAGAATTACGGTGCACTCAAAGTCACGTTGCAACAGTTCTATCTGCCCGATGGTGAAAGCACTCAGCTCAAGGGTGTTTTGTCCGACGTCATCCTGCCAAGTCTTACGGCGAAAATGGACGTCGGAGAAGGGGACTTGAAGTACGCTCTTGAGCACGACACCGTCCCTGTAGCAAGGCACAATCTTTACAGCATGGTGCCGGCAGAATTGGTGAACCAATTGCGTAAGAAATCAGCCAAGCGGGTCGAGAAAGACGAAGACTTTGCCGACCTCTTGAGACGCGTTGAGCTCTATGTGAATCAAAAGGATCAGGAAACGGTTTCGCTCGAAGAAGAAACTTTCCTTGCTCGACGCAAGGAACTTGATTCCCAGAAAGAGGAAGAAGAAGAACTGGAGCAGCAAATTGAAGATGCGGTGATTTTCAGAGAGAACTACTACAACAGTGAAGTCTTGAATATCGTTGCAGACTACATCGACGGTCTCCGCAAAGAAAACCTGGCCAAAGCGAACTGAGATTGGTTGCTGTCAGATTAAGATCTTGATGCCCCGGTAGTCGCTTGAACCGCGATTGCCGGGGTTCTTTTTTGAAACCCCATAGAAGAGTTGTCGGGTGGCGGCAGGTGGTCGACTCCTTGAACCACGGCAAGTGCGGACAAAGAGGAGCTCAAAACGATGGCGGCGAGTGTTTGGCAGACGCCGGTCCGCGCATTGCTGTTTGCCAGTTGCCTGCTGTTTTTCAGTTGCCTGCTGTTTTTCAGTTGCCTGCTGCGTCGCGTGTCACCAGCCAGCGGGTGGCGTTGATCCTTTGTGATGGGTAGAGGCGGGGATTGTCTGGTCCACTGAGAACTGTTTTCAGGGCTTGTTGTTTGCCTTTCCCGGCAATCATGAACCAGATTTGTTGAGCTGAATTGATTGCTGGAAATGTCAGCGTGTATCGGTAGCTGTCAAGTTTTTCAACCCAATTTTCGACAAACCAACGTGCTTGTTCCTGCAATGCGTTTGTCTCGGGAAAAAGAGATGCCGTGTGTGCATCGTCTCCCATTCCCTGCAACGCCAGATCCCACGTCGGAAACGCTTCGTGTTGGAAGTGGTCACGCAGGATTTGTTCGTATTGTCTGGCAGTTTCGTCAGGTGTTTCGACGTTGACGGGAACTTCATGGATGTTCGAACGCGGAATCGGGACACGGTCCAGCAATGCCTCGTGAACCATCCGGGCGTTGCTATCGGCATGGTCCAGCGGCACGTTGCGTTCATCACCCCAGAACCAGTGAATGCTGGTCCAGTCCAGATCACGTTCGGCGATCAGTTCGTAGACGCGTTTTGGCGTCGAACCACCTGACAGTGTGACACGGAAGATGCCGTTCGATTCGATGCTTGATTTTGCCAAGTCGCAAAAGGCCTGCGTGGTCGCTTCGTGCAATTGACCCAATTCATCAAAGATTTCCATGTCATGGCTCATTTCAAGTGGCGGAACAAGTGGCGGAACGTGGGACTTACTGAAAGGATTCCCCGCTTGCCGGGAAATCACCCGTCTGGATTGATTTCCGGTAGGCAACCGCCGCATCACGGATGGTCGTTCTGACATCTGAGTACTGACGAACGAAGCTTGGCAGGTAGCCCGAGTTGAACCCAATCATGTCGTGGGTGACCAGCACCTGACCGGTCAGGTGAGGGCCTGCGCCAATTCCGATGGTTGGGACGTTGATGGCTTCGGTGATCGCTTGCCCGAGATCACTGGGAACACATTCCACCAGAACGGCGAAGGCGCCTGCCTGTTCTGCGGCAATGGCATCTTCAATCAATGTCGGCATGTCTCTTTGGACTCGATAGCCACCATCAACATGGATGTTCTGGGGGCGTAATCCGACATGGGCCATGACGGGAATCCCAGCGGTAACAATGGTCTCGATCCGCTTGGCCTGTTCTGCGCCGCCCTCAAGTTTGACGGCATGACAAGTTGACTCTTTGAGCACACGGGCTCCGGCCTCAACACTGCGTATGATTTCAAGTTGCCCTTCCGGAAAAGGCAAGTCCACGACGACCATTGCCCGTTTGGCGGCACGCCCCACCATCTTGGCGTGATAGATCATGTCGTCCAAGGTGACCGGCAGAGTGGTATCGTGGCCCTGCACGACCATCGCCAGAGAATCACCCACCAGCAGGATGTCGATTCCAGCTTCATCCAGAACTTCGGCCGTCGGATAGTCATAAGCGGTCAACATCGAAATGTTACCACCATCTTTACGGATTTTTTGCAAACTACGTGTTGTGACACGCGGGAGCGGATTTTCGGAACTCGATGCGGCCATGGGATGATCCGGCGATCTTGATGCGGGCGAAGATTTGTCGTTTTGGGTTGACTGGTCTGTAGCTACAATGGAACAACCTAACCGTACACCAACGGGCGTCTACCCACCTGCCCGCTGACGAACTCAATTGTGAGCAAGTAAATGTTGAATCAATCCATATTTTTCTGTCATCCGAGGCTACCCGCCGGCCTTTGGCGTAACCTGGCCTGCTGGTGCGCCGTCTCGCTTGGATTGGCATTGGTTGATCCTCAGGCCTCAGCAGATGATCCGCCTGGATTTGTCTTCAAAGGCGCCAACCAGAATATGAATATTGAGTTCGAAGGCAAACTTGCCGGAATCAAACAGGGCATGTTACTGGTTACACGCAGTGACGGCACAGAGGTGTCTGTAAAGCCACCTGAGGATGCATTGGGATTTGATTTCCAAGCACCCATTGACGTCAGCTTCCTGCAACGCGGCATGATGGTCCGCTTCAACGGCAATTTCAATCAGGCTGGTGTCCCCACGGATCCTATCGATGGGCTCACTGTCTTTTTACCACTCAATGACAAACTCGCCAAAAAAAAATCCGATGAGTTTGTGCCCGGTGTTTATCCAGGTGAGAAAAAATCGAACCTTCCCGATGGTGTTTCAAATTACAAGGTTGTTGGAAAATTGATGGGGTGGGATGCCACCGGGCAGATCGCAGTCCAAGCTGGTAGGCGACCGTTGCGTGTCCAGTTAGCCGAAAAAGCAACCATGGGGCTTCGCTTCAATCACCTTAACCTCGCACAGCAGGGTGATGCTGTCACAATCAATGGCACGTATCGACTGCCGGATGACACCAAGGTGGTCGGCAAAACCATCGCAGTGAGCACGGATCGAGTACAAACCGGTACGGCTACCAGCACACCGGCGACTGAACGCTCCAAACGTGGAAGACGTGGTGCGGATGACGATGCAGGAGATGAGAAGTGAATCACGTGTCGCGAACGCACCAGGTGTCGACCGCATGACGGTGGCGGTGCCAGGTAAACAATCTCCTGTCAGCATCCATCAATCAAGCAGGAATCACTACTCAACCTGAACCTTGTTTCAGGCAAAGTCGTGATATTGAACGGAGAGAAATGTTGGAAATAGATCTTTTTCCAACAATTATTTCTCGAAACCGACTTCAGGAAGCGTCAAGCGACTGGGCGAACCGAGTGGTTGCTGCGTAGCATGTAGCAGTGACGGATCTCAGGCTTGAATCACTGAGCCGAAAAACTTCCGTCCGCTGCTGCAAGGGCAGGACGGGAGCAATGGTGGAGGCGGTTTTTCAGGAGAGGCACCCCGAACTGCACTGGCACCCCGAGCTGCACTGGCACCCCGAGCTGCACTGGCAAACTATCCGTATTCACTCCCACACGAGTTCACCAGCAATGAAAACAACGCACATGAAATTTCGATTGATGTTGACGGTTCTGATGTGTTGCGCAGTCGGATTTTGGACTCTGATGCCGAATGGGGCGTCTGCCCAGGACTTGGGAATCGGTTCCAAGGCTCCAGCGTTGAACATTGAGCATTGGGTTCAGGACGGCAACGGTTTTTTCAAACCTGTCACTGAATTTGAAAAAGACAAAGTTTATGTGGTTGAGTTTTGGGCAACTTGGTGCGGCCCTTGTATTCAAAGTATGCCTCATCTGGCTGAGCTGCAAAATAAGTATCGTGGCAACGGGGTGCAAATTATCAGTGTCTCTGATGAGTCCCTTGATGAGGTTAAAGATCTTCTTGGAAAGAAAAACGAGGATGTTGGAAAAACGTTTGCTGAGGTCACGGCTCCTTACTCGTTGACAACTGATCCTGATCGCTCGGTCTACAAAGACTACATGACGGCGGCAAAGCAGCAGGGGATTCCGACTGCCTTTTTGGTAGGGAAGACGGGACTCGTGGAGTGGATTGGTCACCCAATGGAAATGGATGGACCGCTCGCTGCTGTTGTTGAGGGGAAATGGGATCGAGAAGCATTCCAGCAAAAGATGGTTGTGGAACAGGAAATGCAGGTAAGCATGCGGCGTCTGTCGATGTTGGCATCCACTGGAAAGTTTGCCGAAGCGATTGAGTTAGCTGAGACTCAAGAAAAGGCCGCGACGACAGATGCCAGCAAGCAGCAGTGGGTGGAAATCAAGCACAGCCTGAAATTGTCAGGTGGATTGCTTGACGATGAATCTCTCGCCTTTTTTCGCAAGCGGATCAAGTCACTGAAAGGTGACCCCTATGGTTTGGCAAGGTTTGGCTACTCACTTTACGGGCAGGCTCAGCAAGGCGTTGACGTCAAGCCGCTGCTGGGCGTTGTGATGGCTGCGATTGATTCTGAAATGAAGGATGCAGATCCGCAGATGAAACCGTTGATGTTCAACACGCTGGCCATGCTGGCTAGTGAAGCAGGTGATCTGAAAAAAGCGATCGCTGCACAGCAAGCGGCTGTGGATGCTACTGATGATGAACGTCAAAAGAAGCGTTTGATGGTCATGCTTGATGAACTCAAGCAAAAGGCTGACGGGGACAAGGACGGCGACACGAGCAACAAGTAAACTTGTCGTTGTTCTGTTCGCTTGCCAAGTTTGGCTGGCCGATTGGGGTGCATGTCACTCGAAGTGGATTTACTCGGGTGGCATGTCGAGCGCTATGTCGAAACGACGCCAGCATAGTGTTGCGGCTGCCAAACCTATCATGGCTGCGATCCATGTCGCAGTGATCGATCCCAGCACGTAGCAGGCTGTGGCATAAGGTTCGGGCAGCAGGCTCTGGCAGAGCGTTGCCCACAGGACCAGCAAGCAGAGGCCGAACAGTATCACTGTTCCCTTGCCGAGGAATGTCAGTTTTGTCCTCAGTATCATCGCGATGCCCTCGTTACGTTGGTGGTGAGGGTAAACCAGAAATAGTGCGTTCTCGCTTGCAAACGTCACAATTGCCAGAGCAAACAGCATGCCTGTCCACAGGATCATCTGCTCCCAACCTGGCTGGACGACCAGCGCCGCAATCGTCAGCGTTGTCAATTGAAATGCCCAGGTGATAAGGATTGGCAAGGTCAATTGGCCTACCACCATGGAAAATGGTTTGACCGGCAGTGAACGAAGTAGCACCATGCGTTTCAAGTCACGTCGAAAGTCGATGCGTAACGCGGGCGGAGCCAGCAGGATGGTGCATAACGCGATCCCTCCCACCACATAAAACCACTGTTCAACGATCCGACCCATGAACAGAGGAGATAAGCAGAGTGCTGTGGGTAACAGCAGGCTGACTGCGATGTTGAATCGGTAGTGTCGAACACTGATGGCTTGCCTGAAAATCAGATTCAATGCATCGCGGGCAATCCCAGGAGTACAGGACTCAAGCAAAGTCAGTAGACGATTTGTCTGCAGCCCACTGTAGGTTTGTGGTTGCGAGTCCCGTGTTTCGTATCGACCTGCTGCAAGGCGTGATTCCTCACTTTTTTGCTCCTGCCTCAGGCTCCAACGATCTGCCTTGACCAACAGAATCATTGACAGAGGGAAAATGCCCAGGGCAGCAAGCAATTGCAGGGCAGTCAGCGGCTGCAAACTTTCAGTGACAGCCAAGTGGGCTGCCGCAATCCATGGTATCGATAAAAACTGAATCATTGGTGTCGATGCGATTTCACCCAGCCCCCGAAAACTATTGATCACGTAGAGCCACATCGGAGAACCCGATGGGGTCAAGGTATGCACACAGGCGAGCAATTGAATCACGAGTACCATCGCGGTGGAGGTTGTGATCAAGCGGAACCAGCCCCGCTGTCGACGGTTCATGCCACTGGCCAGACGACCCAGCGTCAGGCGAACCATTTCCAGAAGCACCAGAGAGGTGAATGTTCCGATGATCAACAGCAACGGAAAGTTTACATCGCGCGCCAGCAGAATGGACAGCATCATTGTTTTTAAGGCTGCTGGCAGCAGCAGGTTTCCAACATGGTAAATCGCCAGAGTTGAGCGACATATTGGCGAGTTGCCAAGCCAAAGAGTCTCCGCATCTGAGAGTTCCAAATCGAGCCGTGTGCTGGACCATGCGCACTTGACCAAGTGGTAAATCATGTAAATCACCATTCCACCTGATAGCCAAAGCCGCAAATGAAGAGGATCAGTGGCTGCACGTGCAGACAGAATGAATATTCCGTTGATGACATAAAATGAAAAGAACAGCACCACAAGCGATGTCGCGATCAGTCGACGAGGAGATCGAAGACGTCGCAGAAATCTCTCGGCACGAAAACTGTTTCTTTTGAACGCCAGCCAGGCCAATTGTTTGTGGCGATACAGCGAGTCCCATTGCAGGTCGCGTGCAGGTTGGTCTTCGCGAGTGGAAACGCGGTCTTCGACAGATGATCGGTTGTCGGTTCTGCTGATCCATCTGGCGAGAAGATTCACGAAACAGCCTCGGTCACTGCCCCGGGCGTAGTTGCATCGTTGCCGCTGTTGATGTGCTGCGTCACAGCAGGTGTGGCGGAATGGGTGGCAGCAAAGTAGGCGTCTTCAAGAGTCTCGGTGTGTGGGAACTGCAGGCGTAATGTCTGGGTGTCCCCAAAGTACTTGGTTTTGCCATTCTGCATGACGAGCAGGTGGGTACAGATGGGAGCGATCATGGCTAGCAGATGACTGCTGATCACAATTGTTGCGCCCGCTGAAGCCCTTGCACGGACCGACTCCAGTAATGTGCGGATGGCGGGTGGATCCAAACCCGTCAACGGTTCGTCTAGCAGAATGACCGATGGCGAGTATAGATACGCGCAACAGACGGCCAGTTTTTGTCTCATGCCGCGTGATAGCGTGGTGGCACCTGCTTTGTACTTGTCCAAAAGTTCAAATTGGCGGAGCAACTCGATCGCTTTGTCGTGGTGATCAGGGACCCGGTAAAGGCGTCCGATGAATTCCAGATGCTCTCCAACGCTGAGGTCGTCAAACAGTGGAGGATCATCAGGCACGTAGGCAAGACGGGTTTTCAGGAGGTTCAGATTGCTCCGCACGCAGCAGTCTGCGACTTTCAACGAACCAGAAGTGGCTGAAATCAGGCCAGAAAGACAACGCATGGTGGTGGTTTTTCCTGCACCATTGGGGCCAATCAAACCGCAAATCTGGCCCGCTTCCATCGAGAAACTGACGTTATCGACGGCCAAATAGCTGTCATACAATTTTCGAAGACCATCGACTTCAATCATTTGCAAAGTCCTGCATCCAAATCGACTGCATTTTCACACCACAGACAAATCTAGCTCACAATCCACGTCCGAGCAGCGGAAACCCGGGTTTACGGCCGACCTAAACTGGAAGAGGATGCCAGCCCCCGGAATCGCCGAAATTGGCCCTCTTCCGCTGGTCTGATTCTCAGTTCGCGGCACCACCTCTTCAAAAACACAGCATGCCCGACTCTGAGCCACCATCGAATCAAGCCGAGGATCTTCATCCCGATTCGCCCGAGCCCGATCCGCCCGAGCCCGAGCCGCCCGAGCCCGATTTGCCCGAGCCCGATCCAGACAGTGCATCGGCGGCTTCAGCCCATGACGAGCGGCATGATGACGAGCGGCATGATGACGAGCGGCATGATGACGAGCGGCATGATGACGAGCGGCATGATGACGAGCGGCATGATGA
>PKCN01000312.1 GCA_002862205.1 Planctomycetaceae bacterium
TCCGCGTTCAATCAGTTTGTCGATCAGTTTCATGATTCCGATCTCACTCACGGGATATCGCTGTCCCTGCATGGCGAGGAACCCTGTGGGATCAAGCCACAGGGTTTTCAGCCCCAGAAGCAGGCCAACTTCGTGGACGGCCATGGTACCGTCAAAAAGATCGGCACCCCAAATCACTTCCCGGCCTTTGAGATTTTGAGGAGCATCGAAGGCGAGATAAACGCGCATCGGTGCATCATTGTTTTCATTGCGGCACCGCGTTTGTACTTTCATCTGTAGTTCGGATTCCGGACCCATGACTCCATTGGTGTCGAGTTCCTGTTTGACGAAACGAGCGGTGTAGTCATCCAGTGTCGTCGAGAGGTGTTCTTTGGCTGACTTTGCCATGTCGAGCACGTTGGACATGGTCATCGCAGTGTTGGGTGTCTGCTCAGTGTTCGTTGGTGATGCATTGACCACCTTGTTCGGTGGTTGTTTGAACGATTGGTAGTAGTAATAACCACCGACCATTCCGACGACGAAACAGATCGCGAAGATTTTCTTTTTTTGCTTTGGAGTCACAGCTTTGCCTTCCTTCCGAGTTGGGGCGACTTCACGTACCAATAGAAAAGACCGCCGGGGAGTCCTCCGACGGTCTTCTCAATTTTGATTGACGTTGCATTTCCAAAGAAGATTTTCGTTTGGATAGGGCAGTCTAGAACTGACCGCCCTGCAAACCCTGCTGATTCTGCTGTACCGCGGCACCAATTGCTTGGAGGATACCTTCGCCGATTTCGAATGAGAACTTTTGACCGTTGTCAATTTTTTCGACGACGAGACTCATTTCACCGCCATTTGGTGCTCGTGTCAGTGCATCAAGCATGGCAGCGATGGTGTCGTTGGCTTCGATTGACTGGGCATAAGTAAGCATGGGCAGCATGGTCATGCGCATTTGACCAACAGGTCGATCAGCAGACGTCTTTGTCTTACCAGAGTCGATCAAGTCTTTCATTAACTTGTCACTGTCTTTACCAAACGCCAAGTACATGGACTTTGCACCGGTGCCGATGTGGACGCGAAGTTTTTCGCCGAACATGCGGCGTGCTTCATCCGAGGACGCCGGGATATCAGCTTCAACCAAGTGCATGGTTACACCTTCATATTTGCCGATGTCGAATTTGAACTCGGGTGCACCAGGCTCATTTTCCACTTTGGCTGCGACTTCCTTGGCGATTTTTGCCACTTCGTTTCCGTCCGCCACGAAGGCACCGAACACGAATTTGAAACCATCTTCGTCTGCCAGCAGTAACGCACCGAGATCACTTTTTCCCTCTGAAGCAGATTTGACCGACAGTTCAATGACCCGATCAACCAAATCGTTGACGTCGTCACGTTGGCTGTCTGAAAGGCCAGCTTGGCTGTCCAGAGCAGAACGAACGGCTGACAATGATGCCTCCATGCTGGCTTTTGCGTCTTCAATTTGTTCCGGGCTGATAGAAGAGGCTTGATGGAAATAGGCAGCTGCACCTTCTCGGATGACGGAAGCAAATTGCGATGGGATCGCGCGGCTACCGTCGTACATGGACGCCAGCGTGCTGCCAGCAACCGCCGTGTAGCTGCTATCAACTGTTATCTTTTGCTTGGCTTGGTTGATATTGAATCCAAACTGCAATTGATCGGTGTCTTCAATCAGTTGTTCAAGTTGCTTGATGGAGCTTTCGGCTGCTTCACGACTCGCTTCCGCATTGGGGCCGTCCTGCAGTGCCATCGCCTGCTCAAAGCCCATCTTGAGTTGATCTGTCAACATGTTACGTGTTTCAGCGGGAATCTGCTGCATTTTCATGCGTAGAGCCAGGTCGTATTTGTTCCCCATGCCCTCAAAGAGGGCGGTAGGATCTTCAGGAGCCAATGCCAGCACGTCTTTGGCAGTACCCATCACTGCCCAGTCACCCTTCTGTTGAATGTGAACCACATTGGCACCAACGATGATTCTCAGTGTGCCGTCTTTTTCTTCATCGTATGGACCGGTCTGTGCTTCCAATCGCTTCAGCACAGTTTTGATGTCGTTGGTTGGTAACAGTACTAGTGGTTGAGGCATCCCATTCACCATCGGAACGACGACGCCAATGGGGCGTGTCATATCCATGCCCTGAGTGAAAGTGCCTGCAAGCAGACCAAACATTCCGCCAGCTTGAGCTTGCCCGGCGACTCCGGTGACATAGTTAATGTCTTGTGTCAATTTGTTGACAGACCCGATGGTCATGACCAGAACTGGCTCGCTGGATGCAGCATCGCTGTCCTGAGCGGTTGCCAAGGGCAAGATTGAGGTGGGAGCCGACAGTAGTAGCCCCACGGCCATCGCAGAGGCCAAAAAGCCGCGGCGAATCAAACGATTCGAGAACACCATTGTAAAAACCTTCCTCTGGGAAGCAGTGACCAGCGGAGCCAAGCGCCCGCCGGCGTATTGGAATTGGACAGACTAGGATTTCGAACACAGGAGCGGCGATTTGCAATCAAAACGAACTACAAAGACCGTTCGCCCCCAAGAGCTCGGTTACCTTTATATACCCTTGAACCGTTTCGACGGTTTCGGGCCTACTCTAAAAAAAGACAACTTTGACTTGGCGGCAAGTTATCTACCTTCAGGCGCATTAAACCAGAACTGAGTGCAATAAGAGGTAAAAACCGAACTCATCAAGATTTTACCGGGATGTCGCTCACATCCTTTGCTCCCTCTCTGGAAGGGTCTGCTGTTCTATCTCTCTCGATAGACGATGCGACCCTTTGTGAGGTCGTAAGGCGAGAGTTCTACTCTCACCTTGTCACCGGGTACGATTCGGATGAAGTGTTTTCGCATTCGACCCGCAACGTGAGCCATCACTTCGCTGCCTGTTTCCAGTTGCACACGAAATCGCGTATTCGCCAATGCTTGCGTGACGGTTCCTTCGACTTCGAAGGCCTCTTCTTTATTTCCCAAAACCAAACCTCAAATCAGGAATCGCTCTCGAAGGTGATACGAGATTACCAGTCAACCGGTTGTATCGATGTTCGAGAGAGTGGCACTGACACTATTCACATCGGAATGGTCAAGCGAGAGCCACAAGTTCAACTATGAGCACAAAATGCGCTGCCCGCACGATGGTGCGGGACATTTTTTCCATGTCACCCCCCGAGAGGTGACACATTGATGTCCTCTAAAACCTTGGGCTCAAGCATCTCGGCGAGGCGATCAGGAAAACACAAACGAGTTATCGTTTGCTGAACTGGACGCCGCGACGAGCACCTCGAAGGCCAGGCTTCTTACGTTCTTTCATACGCGAATCACGAGTCAGGAACCCGCCTTCGCGAAGCGTTTCATGCATTGTTTCGTCCAAGCTGACCAACGCCCGTGCCAGACCCATCCGAACGGCACCGCTTTGACCGGTCATGCCCCCGCCTGAGACTCGAACCAAAACGTCGACCTGATCGGCTTTCTCGACGGCCGAAAGAGTCGCCACGATCGCAGCTTGGTGCTGGTCATTGACGAAATAGTCAGCCATTGGCTTACGGTTGACGGTGATCGTTCCACTTCCGGGGCGTACACGTACACGAGCTACGCTACTTTTTCGTCGGCCTGTGCCGAGTGCATCTCCGGAAATCTTGTCCTTTTTGACGGCGACCATAGGTTCAAATGCTGCTTAGGGGGTGTGTTGATGGGAGTACGTTTCGCAAGTCTCTCGATTACGAGATTTTCTTGCCAGTTCGCTGAAGGGTTTCAGGCTGTTGTGCGGTGTGCGGGTGATCAGGGCCCGCGTAGATCTTCAATTTCTTGATCATCTGATACGCCAACTTGTTCTTCGGGAGCATCCGACGAACTGCGTGGTAGATCAAATCTTCCGGCTTACGTTCTTTCCTGTCGCCGTAACTCTCGAGCCGAAGTCCGGGGTAGCCGGTGTACCAGGTGTAGTGTCGGTCATCCATTTTCTTGCCGGTCATTCCGACTTTTTCTGCGTTCACGACGATGACAAAGTCGCCGCAATCAACATGGGGCGTGTAGATGGGACGATGCTTACCCATCAGGACGACAGCGATATCACTTGCAAGTCGACCGAGGATTTCGTCGGATGCGTCGACGACATGCCACTGTTGTTCGACTTGGCCTGGTTTGGCCATGGTTGTTGGTTGAGCCACCACGGAATTGACTTATGGTTTGAATGGATCGAAATCGAAAACCGCCAAAAACGGCAGAATGCCGGAGTGCGGGGAATCGAGGAATTTATCGAGCGTCGCCTTGCTGGGCAAGGCCTTTCGAGCCGATTCAGCATGAAAACGGCTCCAGATTCGTGTTCCGGGCCAAATTTTTTGCCTGAATGGCCCGGTGAGCTGCCATTGGAACGGTTTCACCCCATTTTTGGGAATCACAAGAGTCGGTCAGGTCCGAAACGCTCGACATACTTTTTCAGGCGTAGTTTCTTGCTTGCGGATTCACTCGTCATGTATCTCACGCTGCCGAAAATTGGGCGTTTTGGGCCCCAAGCACGGTCATACCGCCCCAACACCCAGAAGATTCCGTTGTACGAGTTGGGATCCCGACCATCGAGTCCATACTTGTTATTCAACTCGATCATGATCGAGAGTGCCTGCTGCGGCGATTCGGTCCAGTGCAGAATTTTCTTTCCCCAGAGCATCCGCATGTAGTTGTGCATCACACCGGTCTCCACCAGCTCGCGTTGTGCAGCATTCCAGAGCGGGTCCGCTGTCCTGGCGTTCTCGAATTCCTCCAACGTGTAAACGTAGGGACGCTCGTCCTGGGCATGCTCATCGAGCGTTTTTTGAGCCCAATTGGGCAGAGACTCAAACTTGTCATAGTTGTGCGGTTGCCTGAAGCTGAGGTTGAAACCCATTTCACGCCAAGTCAGCACTTGGTCGAGAAATGCCTCCGCTGGTTCGCTTGTGTTCCAAAACCCGTGGTTCTTTCCGTTGGCAGGCGAAGCTTGATCAGGCGTCCAGTTTTCCTTTTCGAGCATTTTTTGAACGATTTCATGTGCAGAGATATGACCGAAATGAAGGTGTGGGCTGAGGCCTGTTGTGACCTTTTCGTCTGGATGGTTGCGGTCATCTCCGTAGAGCGACAGGTCACGATTGACAAACTGATCGAGCCGCGATTTGGCATCCAATGAACCACCAGCGACCGTGTTGCTGATCTTGACCCCATGGTCAATCGGAAGGCTCGTGATTCCGCCCCCATCCAGCAGGTAATTCAGGTCCGCTGGTGACCATTTCTCCAGAATCTTTCTGGGCAATGCATCGAGGCGAGGAAGTTTGATTCCCCGGAGAGGATCCACTTTTGGCATTTCCATCAGATTGTCTAGGATGTTTTTTTGCATCCAACGTCGATAACTGTGGGCTACTGTGAAGGTGCGTTCGGGCGCGCGAAGTGGCATCACCCCATTACTGTCCACCAACTCCAGTCTTGCCGGCAGGCGATTCCGTGCTACACGGATCATCGTGGGGTGAAAGAAGCAGGGGTACTCGTCCGTCACAATCGTGCAAGCTCTTGATGCCAATTCATGTAGTAAAGGCGATGCGCTCCCCACCTCCGTTTCAACGAACGGAAAGTACGTGACGGCTCGCTTGGCGAAAGAGTTCTGGTTGTCTCGCATCCCCTCGATCACGAATCGGTGGAGCCGATCGCTGGCCCAGCGATAGCGTAGACGCAATGGTTCAAAAACAATCAATGGCTTGCCGAACTGCCGAGATCGATCGATCGCGTGCTGCAGAGCAAAATTGTAGTTGAGCCGTCGAAAGGCCGTCATCCAATAAAGAACGTAGTCGCCATCCTCCCGTATCGGATGGTCATTGGCGTGCGTATGCCGTATCGAAGGAATCGCCATCAGTCATTCAGATCAGGTGAGTGTTGAGTTGAAAGTGGCACTGAACCCATTTTTTGAGCCCTGACTCAGACAGCACCGGTTGAGTCAGTTTCGTGCCGGACAATCACTGGAGCGGTATTTGTTACTGGTGATCTGAAGAAGGATAATCTTGATAACAAGCTCGATCAGACATCAGCAAACGCAGGGAACATTTCAGCGCTTGAGGGAATTGTACTGAACGGGGTAGCCACCCTCGCACTCCATTGGGCGGGATTGAGTGGCCAGTGAATTAAGCAGCCAGTGGTGTCGTTTTTTCCAGCGGCCGGTCGGCTTGGTCGTGACCGCTTGGTTGTGTCTGGCTGCGGTCAACTGAGGGCTTCAGATGAAACGGGGCTTCAGATGAAACGGGGCCTCAGATGAAACGGGGCCTCAGATGAAACGGGGCTCGGCTATTGGGATGACTCTCTGCGATTTTCATTCGTCACTGTCATTGGATTCTTCGCCGTTGCCTGTCACTTTCCGTTTACGCATGCGAATTTCATTTCCGACCTCATTATGGCTGACTTCATCCATGAAGGCGTTGATCAGTAATAATCCACGGCCACCGGCACGTTCGATATTTTCCGGATCGGTGGGGTCACGTAATGCTGCAGCGTCAAACCCAGGACCATCATCGCGGATGATGAAGATAATTTCTTCGCTAGTTGCTTCCAGCTTGATCGTGACTTTTCGATCACGATAGGGAGCTCGCTCTTTTCGTTCCGCAATCATGTTGACGTAAGGCGTTCCGTTATCGCTTTGTCGCAGTTCCGAGGAAACTTCGAGATTTCCATGAATCATCGCATTCAAGAGGGCTTCATCCAAAGCCATGGCGATCTGCATTCTTTCGCCTTCATCGAACAGGTCGAGTTCGACCATCGGCAATTCGAGTCTCGAAATGATATCCGGAATTTGAGATTCATCGTTCGCGACTTCCAGCGTGATGTTGCTTTCCACCGCATTTTGGGCAACCTGTGGGACAGCTTTGGTAGCTTTGTTGACCGCCATCACCTGCTGAAGCACTGGAATCAGGGTGTCGTTAAGTTCTCGTTTGGGCACGTAGCTCGCCGCACCTGCTTTTAGTGCCTGACTCGCAATTTCTTCGCTGCCTTGACTGGTCGTGAGGATGACAGGAAGCGATGGCATCGACTCTTTGAGTGAGGCAACCAATTCCAGACCATTCATCTCGGGCATCTGCAAATCAGTGACGACCAGCAGTGGCATTGTCTCTTCGATGGAAGCAATTGCTTGAATGCCATCCATGGCGGATTGGACGACGAAACCCTCTTTCTCGAGCAAGAACTGAATTTGCCGGAGTTGTGTTGGACTGTCGTCCACGACGAGGATGTGCGAAGGGTCAGGCATAAGTTTTTAATCAGTCGGCGTCGATCGCTTCAGACTCATTGTCTTGTAAGTTCGTTCAATGCGATTGGGATATGGGAGTGCTGTTGGCCGGGCCCACTAACCCAAGGAGGTATCGGTGATGTTGGCAATAATCCTTCATGTCCTCATCTCCGGGATGGATTTTCGGCAAATATAACTGGTTGAAACTCGGGTTTTGGCGTCTGTTCCCAAAGAACGTCGGTAGGGCTGCAAGGACTCGCCCGATATCACCAGTTACGACTGTATTGTGGATTCCCATTGACGAATGCGACAGTGGGCAGTTTGTGACGGTTAGTGAGCGTTGTGCGGCCGATGTTGGGGGGGCTTCGACGGGGTTCATCGTCCGTCTAGCACCAATCCGTTCACTAGTCTAGCTTCTGAGTTGGACTTGTGTGTTGAAATGCCGGGCCGGAACTTCCACAAGCTTTCAAATCAGTACGTGAACGCTGCAATCACAGACAGCTTCATCTGTAGTAGGATGCTGGTTTGCCATGCCAACGCTGATGTTTGTCCCGGTCACAGTCTATGCTGTGTGATTCCCGTCGCTGTGAGCGAGTTGTTTTCTCGCTACTGGCTGTTTTTGATCGAAAGTTATTTACGGATTTGGGGGGCGATCTTCGCTCCGGAATACTACCGAGAAATCAGCATTGCGAAACCGAAATCCACGTATTCGTTATTTTTTTGGGTGCGTTACTGCAGCAATCTTGCTGCTAGGTGCCGGCTACATTGTTGCTGCTGCACATCTGCAGGCTCAAACCAATCCCTATTTAACCGCTGCAGACTTGTACCTGCCTCGCACCGTCGATGTGGTCATCCTCGTCTGGTCATTCTGGGTAGCTTCATCCGTTGGAAGCTTTTTGAATGTGGTTGCCTGGAGGATGCCTCGAGGGGAATCAATCAACGGCCGATCACATTGTCCACGCTGCCTTTCTCAGTTGCAGGCACGAGATAATTTTCCGGTTCTTGGTTGGCTGGCGTTGCGGGGACGTTGCAGCACATGCCGGTTGCCCATTTCAGCTCGCTACCCAGTGGTAGAAGCATTGGTAGGGCTGTCACTGACAGTCGTGGCAGTGGCGGAAGTCTATCGATCCTGCTTGCCGAGACAGGATCAAGGCATTGCTGGACCACTCTGGATGCCTGTGCTTGATCCTTTCATTCTGATCACGCTTGTCTATCACATCGTGGGTCTGACCATGTGCTGGGCGGTTGGCTTGATTCGCCTCGACGGAAATCGACTACCGAGGAATCTGTCAATTTTTTCGTTGGCAGTTTCGGCGATCCCTATTTTGATTTTTCCGTCACTGATGGTCGTTCCCTGGCAGATGGACTTGGGTGATGATTGGCGGCCGGATGACAGGTATTTTGATGCCATCATTCGAGTGATTACCGCATTGGTAGCGGCAACCGCTTTGGGGCGATATTTGGCGAAAGGGTTTTGTCCAACGGCGGATCCGAAGCTCGATCCACTGGGGAAATCGACCGTCCGACTGATTGATCTGATTGTGATTCTTTCGATTCCGGCACTGCTGGTAGGCTGGCAGGCATTACCGGCGGTGATCGTGCTGGCGGCCGTACTCGCTTTTTGGATACGTCCCCTTCTACCTCCAAGTTGTGAGGCCCTGGGACGATTTGCAATTTCCATCCCAATCGCTTTGACTTTCCAAATAGTGTTTTGGCGAAGTCTTGATGCGGCTGCCACCACAACTGGTTTGCAATTTCCGATATGGCCATCAGAAAATACATCCCCAGGGGTGATGTTGTTCTGGCTGTTCATGCTTGGAATTGTTCCACTTTGGCTGCGGGAATCTCCAGTGAGGGACGGCCTGCGTGAAGGCACTCCGGATGTACCGGGTGATTCAGCGCTCGGCGATTGTGACTCGGATCAGCACCATTTAATTGAAGATTTTGATGTTGGCGAGGTAGCCGAATCGGATTTTGCGTTGGGGCTGGGAAGCGATGAACCCACCGTCGGGCCTAGTGATGAACCCACCGTTGGCCCGGGTGTTGAACCCACCGTTGGCCCGGGTGTTGAACCCACCGTTGGCCCGAGTGGTCGTGCTGCTTGGGATGATTCCCTCAGCGATTCCACTGGACCCGTGGATGATCTTGGCAGCGAGGATGGCGATCAGTTCAATCGAAAGCCGAATTCCTAAACAAGGAATTGTTCGACTCACTCAGGCGATGGATGTTGAGGCTCGGTGATGATTTTGCCAAAGTTCCATCATTGTTGCTAATGCGGATTTCCTTTGACACAGCTGACAGGTCACTTTTCTGATTCATCACGTTCGGCTTCAGAGATCTCGGTTGGCCGCGGTCTCAACTGGCAAAACAGAGCTTTTTTCTGATCTGGCAGTGAATAGTCGAATCCACAGCTTTGCAGGAATCCCTCGGAAGAACTGATTGCGAGGATCTCCATGACGTTGAGTTTCCGAGCTCGTTCCACACAGGCGTCGACGAGTTGTCGTCCCACGCCACTGCCCTGAAAAGCCGTGTCGACTGCCAGGCATTGGAGTTCGGCAAGCTTGGGTCCGTAGATTTCGATGGCGGAGAAACCGATCAGTTCCTCAGTTTGATCCTCCGTCTCCTGGAAGGCCACAAATCCATGTCGCGTGAGCTCGATAATTTCGGCTTCCGTTCGGGCCAGAAGCAGGCGTTGCATTACATACGGTCGCATCAGGGCATGGATGGCCTCGGCATCAACTGGTTGTGCCTGTCGTAGCTGTATGCCAGTGTCCTGTTTTCCCGGTGACTCTGGATCCCGTTTGCTCAATTCAATTGCACCGGGTTGGTGGCCTGTTTGATGGTCTGTCGCATCACCTTGACGGGGGCATCAAGTCCAGTGAACAGCTTGTATTGGTAAGCAGCTTGGCGTACGAACATGTCGATACCGGTGATGATTCGGCAATTAGCTCGCTTGGCATGCTTGATCAAAAGTGTGTTTTCCGGGTTGTAGACCGTATCAAAGACTGCCAGGTACTGGCTCATGGCAGAGGCGTTGTACGGTGAGGCATCCATTTCTGGGTGCATGCCCACTGGGGTGCCGTTGATCAGCAAGTTGATTTTCGCTTCATGGCGTTGATCCCATTCGACGGTTCGGCAACCAATTTCGGCCGCAAGAATCTGCGCTCTCTCATGAGTTCGCGAGCTGATGATGACATCGCAGTGCCGTTGTTTCAGGCCCCAGGCAATTGCCCGCGATACCCCTCCCGCACCCAGCACCATTGCGGTGAGTCCCTGCATTGGTCTTTCCTGGGTTTTATCGATTTGGAAAGTTTCCTCAATGCAGTCCATTGCTGCTCGGTAATCGGTGTTGTAGCCCAGGCAGTCCTCGTTTTGAAACACCATGGTATTGACGGCACCGATTCCAGTAGCACTGGATTCGGCCTGCGAACAAAACTCGATTGCCTGTTCCTTGTGCGGAATCGTCACGCTCAAGCCACAGATGTTAAGGTCGGCACAGCTTTCAACCAGATTGGATAAGTCATTCTTGGGAACACGAAACGGAAAGTATCGAGCGTTCAGATTTTCTTCAGCAAATGCCTTGTTGTGAATCAGCGGGCTGTAACTGTGGGCTACGGGGTCAGCAACGACTCCAAAAAACTCGGTTTCCTCGTTAATGGTGTCATACTTGTACAGATCCCTCATCTCTTTCCAGTCGAGTTGTCCAGGTGCCATTTTTCGGCCGCCAGAGAACGTAGCATAGGTGAAGGGTGATCCAAGCCGATTAGCCAATAGGCGAGTGATGACTCCAATTTCCCCCATGCAGATTCCGATGGTGGGGACCTTGGCATTTCGAACGAGTTCGATCATGCGAAGATTGTCAGCGAAGGAATTCGCCATTGTGGCGATTTTGACGATATCGGCGTCTTCATCAGCCATCGCCGCGTGCAACTCCTCAAGGTTGTCGGGGGTCTCCGACATATCGTGGAAGCTGATGATTCGTTTTGTGTTACCGTAGCGAGGAATTTGGGAGGCAATATCAGCCTCAATGTCGACGTATTCGACGCCTGCTGCGATAGCGCTGCGGAGCAGCATTAAGCGTTCTTGCTCAGTTTTCATCCAACGCCCACCATCATCCCGACGGCGAGCGGTCAGGACCACGGGGCACGGTCGATTGTCGATCAGTCTGGAAAGACTGATAGCACGACCGATGTAATCAAGCCGCAACTCAACCAGTTCGGCTCCTTGCTCAGCGAGGAACTTGTGTTCGGCAATCATCCGTTTATGACGGGCTCTACCGAGTGTTACGCAAATCATGGACTGTTGAAAACTGTGGATAAGGAAAAATGAATCAAAAACGAGGTTGGCATGGTTGAAACCAATAATCGTCGCTTCGCCGGTGGACTCCGCAGTCAAGAGCCTATAATAGACCGGCACAACTGAGCGAGCGGGGGTCATTCCCTACAGTAATCGGTTTTCAGACCCTTTGATTCCCAAGACACTTTGGCGTACCCCCCCTTTTTTAAGATGATTGAGTTGGAAACATCTCTCCAAGAGTTCCCTATGTTCGTTACAACCCGTAGAAGCTGGCCATTCGTTGGAGCTAGATGCCTCGTGAAAGGGCTGATTTTACTCGGTCTGGCAGTCCCTTCGTTGGTCAACGCAGAGGAAAATTTGGCATCTGGCGAGCAGATATCCGGTGATTCGAATGCGCAGAATTGGCCGACCGCTCGGGGGGATGCCCAATCGACAGGCCATGCCGATCAAACCCTGCCTGACGATCTGCAGGTGGTTTGGGAATACAAGGCTGACGAGGCAATCGAGACGACCCCTGTGGTGGTCGGCGAGCGGGTATTTTTGTCTGACGTGATGGGAAAGATTTACGCTGTTGATCGAGGCACAGGAAAAGAGATCTGGAAAGTTGATTTTGATACTGGCTTTCTCGCGTCACCCGCTGTTCAATCAGATCACTTGGTGATCGGTGATATTGATGGCAACCTTTACAACCTCGACGCAGCCAGCGGAAAAGAACGCTGGCGAAAATCAACCGAAGGGGAAATTGTCGGCTCGGCCGCTTTTTACGGCGAAAATGTTCTGACAACGAGTCAGTCAGGAAAACTGCACTGTTTTCGACTGAAAGATGGAGCCGAGGTTTGGACTTACGAAGCCAATGATCAAATTCGTTGCAGCCCGACCATTGCCGGTGATCGCACCTTTTTAGGGGGATGCGATGGCCAACTGCATGTGATCGATTTGAAGACTGGTAAGTCTGTCGGCAAGTCGTTTGAGCTAGGAGGACCGACGGGTTCGACACCCTGTGTCGTTGGCAACAGGGCATTTCTTCCGATCATGGATGGAGCTGTTCTCGCATTCGACTGGAAAGCGCAGAAAGAGCTGTGGCAATATATGGATGAAGAACGTCCTCAGGAGTATCGCAACAGTGCGGCAGTCACCGACGAATGGATGGTTCTGAGCAGTCAATACAAGCAGGTAGATGCTATTTCCATCTCAACCGGAAAGCTGAAGTGGAGGCACACGCTTCGCCGGCGTGCTGATGCATCGCCGGTGATCGCCGGAAAAGATGTCTGGATTGCGGCTACCGATGGAAGATTGATCAGGCTTGGACTCGATAATGGAACGAAGGAGAAATGGAGTTATGAAATTCGCGGTTCTTTTCTGGCTGGTCCTGCCATTGCCGGGCAGCAATTGTTCATTGCTGATGATGATGGTGTTGTTCGCTGTTTCGGGGCAAAAAAAGGCCAGAATGGCGTTGGTGCCGACGTGACTGACCAAATCGAATCCACGGTATCATTTCGGTAACTGCAGTGGTCTACCGGGCTACATCGAATAAACTGTGCTACACACCTAGCAGATCTTTCACTTCCAAATAATATCGGCTTCCCTTCATGGCTTCCGCGTCAAGCGACAAGAAAAAAACCGAAGTCGGCAGTTACTTCATCTCAAATTATCCACCCTACAGTCAGTGGAATCGTGATGAGTTACCCGCTGTTCATGAATCGCTTGATTGTGCCCCCAGTGAGCAGGCTCCTCTAGGCCTGTATTTACATATTCCTTTTTGTCGGAAGCGATGCAAGTTTTGCTACTTCAAGGTGTTCACCGACGTTAAAGCTGCTGAGGTGCAACGTTATGTTGATGCGCTTTGCAATGAAATTTCGCTCGTAAGCCAATTGTCCGTTATGGGTGATCGGCCGTTTCGTTTTGTTTATTTTGGTGGTGGTACTCCCAGCTTTCTGTCACCCAAGCAATTAACGAAACTTGCGGACCGTCTTCGCGAACACATCACTTGGGATGGTGCTGAAGAAGTAACGTTTGAATGTGAACCTGGGACACTCAGCGAGACCAAAGTAAAAACGTTAAGGGATGTTCTTGGCGTCACGCGTTTGAGTCTTGGTATCGAGAATTTTTCGGACAAGTTGCTGGAAGAGAATGGTCGTGCACACCTTTCCAAGCAGGTTTTTAATGCATGGGAATGGATTGCAGAAGCAGATTTTCCAAACGTTAACATCGATCTGATTTCAGGCATGGTCGGCGAGACGTGGGACAACTGGAAGATGAATGTCGAAAAAACTCTGGAGTTGTCACCCGAGAGTGTCACGATTTATCAAATGGAATTGCCATTCAATACCGTTTACAGCAAAGACATTCTTGGCAATCAGGTAGAAAGTCCCGTTGCTGATTGGGATACCAAGCGAGCATGGGTTGATTATGCCTTCGCAGAATTTCAGAAAGCCGGTTACAGCGTCAGTAGTGCGTACACCGTCGTCAAAGATCCCACCAAAGTGAACTTCAGTTACCGTGACAACCTTTGGAAGGGGGCTGATTTGCTGGCCACGGGCATTGCCAGTTTTGGGCATGTCAGTGGAGTCCATTACCAGAATCTTGCTGATCTCGAAAAGTATCTCACAAGCATCGAATCAGGTCGTCTTCCTCTTGGGCGTGGATTCGTGCCAAGTTCGCATCAGCGGTTGGTGCGAGAGATGATTTTGTTGCTCAAACGGGGCTATCTGGATGCCGGCTACTTCAGAGACAAATTTGGTGTGGAGATATTGGAAGAGTTCTCTGAGCAATGGCAGGGGTATGTCGCTGACGGTTATGTCAAGCTGGATGGTGATGCCATTGACTTGACCACTGCAGGATTGCTTCGAGTAGACGCACTTTTGCCGCCGTTCTTTGAGGCTGAGTTTCAAGGAGTGCGTTACACGTGAGTGATGATGCTGCAGAATTTTCGGCTGATCCGGGATCAGAGGACTCCTTTTCCTTTGCCATGGGAGAGTTCACGGCTGAGTTTCCCCGAGATCGTTTCTATGCGACCAATCACATGTGGGCGAGTCAGGCCTCAACGGGTGTTTGGCGATTCGGTTTGACCGCTTACGCTGTCCGCCTGCTGCAGGATGTCTACTTTTTGGACTGGGAAGTGGAACCGCCTGCTGCGATTGCATTGCGGGCACACATTGGCTCCATCGAAAGCAAGAAAGCTGAAAGCGATCTCTATGCACCGGTCGCGGGTTCACTCGCATCCATCAACGAACTGACGCTTAGTGATCCTTCTTTGATCAATGCAGACACCTATGGTGATGGCTGGTTGATTGAACTTGCCACTCAGGATACGGATCGTCTGCTGGATCCTGCTGCCTATGCACAGCATCTGATCGAGGCTTGGCAAGTTGCCCAACGAACGATCAAAGGTCAAGCAAATCATTAGTAAGTGTCTGGGTTTTTCCGGCATTGGGTTTTCGGCACTGGGTTTTCGGCATGACGGGGTAATCTCATGTCATGGATTGTGTTGGGTCGGTCAGCCCGGTTGGGTTATTCCGATTCGCTCTCTTCTGCTTTGCGTTGTTCATCGACCCATTGGCGGATTCGTTGTTCGAGCATGGGCAGCGGAATGGATCCGGCTTCGAGAACCCGGTCGTGAAATGAGCGAAGGTCAAACTCTTCTCCCAGTGTTTTCTCAGCTTGCCGGCGGATGCGACTGATTGCCAGTTCCCCTGTTTTGTAGGCAAGCGCCTGCCCTGGCCATCCGATGTAGCGATCGACTTCAGCCACGATGTTGTGGGGGCTTAATGCCGTATTTGCGGTCATGTAGGCGATTGCTTTTTGGCGTGACCAGCCCATCCAATGAAGTCCGGTGTCCACAACCAGACGGCTTGCACGCCAAGCCTCCATGCTCAAACGCCCAAAGTCCTGATACGGGTCTTTGTAGAATCCAATGTCTTTGCCAAGGCGTTCGCTATACAGCGCCCAGCCTTCGATGAACGCAGTGAAATTACTTTCGCGGCTGATGGGATGGAGGTCTTCAAGTTCTGCCTGAATTGCCAGTTGCAGATGATGGCCAGGCACGGCCTCATGAAGCGACAACGCTTCAAGTTGATACAGCGGTCGGGAGGACAAGTTGTAGGTGTTCAAGTAATAAACACCACCGCGTGTTCCATCGGTCGCTGGTGGCCAATAATACGCTGCTGTTGTTTGAGGTGCCACGTAGGCAGGAATTTCCCGAAGCCCGTATGGGATTCTTGGAAGATGTCCAAAGAGTTCTGGTAAACGACCGTCTGCACGCTTGAGAATCAAGGCTGCGGTCTGCATCAATTCTTCCGCTGACTTGGCGTAGAATTTGGGGTCTGTTCTCAAGTGCTCAAGGAAATCATCGAGTGTGCCTTGAAAATCTACTTTTTGTTTGATCAATTCCATTTCAGCTCGGATTCTTGCGTTTTCACTTACCCCGGTCTGATGCAATTCTTCTGGTGAGATTTTGATGGTGGTGAAACGCTGGATGCGATCAAGATAGAATTCTCGCCCCATTGGCATCGCTGACGCTCCCACAGGTCCGCGACATGCGGGGAGGTATTCGGTTCTAAGAAAATCAGCAAAACGCTGATAAGCTGGAACGACACTCAACCTGAGAGCGTCCTCGATTTGGTCACGGATCTGCTTCCATCGTTCGCGTTCAAGATTGCTTTTGGATTCAGCAGCGATGTTGGTCAGAAATAGCGACTTGGATAAATCGTCAACGATATGTGACTCAACCTGTGAAAGTGAATCTCGCATGATGATTGCCGGTTGAACCAATCCCGCTTTGATTCCGCCACGCAGCAGGTCAATTTGCTGATCAGTGTAGCGGTCAAAATCTCTGAGGCGAGCAATGTAGTTGGTAAAGTCCTGCTCGGATCTTGGCGCCATCACGCGGGGCAATTCCGGGAAACGGATATGAAAACCACCACGGTTATTGATTGGCATCAAATGGGTGTTGAAGCGAAAGTCAGCAAGTTGGCCCTCAAGTCGTTGCCGAAGCAATTCATGGTCTATTCGTTTCACCTCACTGAGGTCTTCAACCCGGACTGCTATCAGTTTCGCAAGGAATTCGCTCCGTCGATTTGCTCGTTTTTCAATTGCTTCTGGGCTATCGTCAGCGAGGCGATCCTGCCCACGTGCATCACCGACATTGGTTGCCAGTAACGGAGAAGATTCCAATTCAAAATCCCAGACCTGATCGAGCAGTTCCGTCAGTTCCTGATCAGCTGTGATTTGCTTTGAAGGGGTTTCCTGTCCCAGAGCGACGGTCGAAATCGGAAGCAGCAAAACGAGACATAAAATTCGCTGGGTTGAATGGTATCGGGGAAAAGTCAGCATGGTTTTCAACTGGGAAGGATGGCTTTTTGAAATGTAATTTCAGAAGTGAGAAAAGGTAGCCTGTCGGTCTGAACTCGGTTGGAGGTCACGCAGGCATTGTAGGCAATGAAAGCCTTTGTGCAGAGAAATGGTTCGCATGCGTGCAGGTTCAGTTAAGCTATGTTAGCGAGTTGAGCGGTGAACGCTATTTTGATGCGGTGGCGAAGTGCCGACGCATTTGGGTCGCAGGTAATCCGGGCAATCTGATGTTTTTTAAAAATGAAACTCTGTTGGTGAGGTTTTCAATGCGGTGTTTTGTGTTGCTGTGTTTTGTGTTGCTGTGTTTGGTCACTTCTGTCGCGACCGCTCAAGATTCGCTGGTACGGAAAAAAAACGGTAAAACCGCTTTGGAGGCGAAAAAAGTCGCTCCCAACGAAAGTATCCTTGCCCCTTATCGCGCGAAAGCAGTGACGAAGTGGGGAAAGGAAATTCGAAAAATTGAAGCGCGTGACAAGACGGAGACGGATCCCGAAGAGGCAATTCTTTTCATTGGTAGCAGCAGCATTCGAAGATGGGCGGACATCGCCACCGACATGGCACCCTTTCGTACGATTCAACGTGGCTATGGGGGGGCAAAGTACAGTGATGTCGCGGTTTTTTCAAAGCGTTTGCTGCATCCGCATCAGTACCAGGCACTTGCTATCTTTGTCGGCAATGATGTGCAGGGGAAGCCTGAGGATCACACGCCCGATCAAGTCGAAGCACTTGCACGTTACGTCATGTCAGTGTCGAAAAGTCACCAGCCAGATGCGCCCATCTTTCTGATTGAGGTGACTCCAACCTCAAGGAGGTATGCAGCATGGTCTGCGATTCGCAAACTGAATGAACGGTTGCGTGAAATCGCATTGTCAACGCCCAACACGCACTTTATTGCAACCGCAGAGCATTACTTGGATCCTGAGGGGAAGCCACGGGATGAGCTTTTTGTAAGTGATCTGTTGCATTTGAATGAGGCGGGTTACCAGCAGTGGGCAACATTGATTCGTAACCGAGTTGCTGAGACCCTGCAATTCAAGCGGGAATTTGAGGCGAAGGCGGAATCTGTGGAGGCCCGTGGATCTGGCAGGAATTGAGTTTCACGTCAGTTAGATCGCTGTTCCACGCAATCTATTTTGGAAACCGCACGATTTAGCAACGCAATTGCCGGTTTCAAGCTTGTGACTGCCTGAAATCAGTTCGTAGACTCCCGCTGCGTTCTGTTTGAATGCGTTGTCATCTTTTTAACAAGGGAAGCAGTCAACTTGGTCGGCAAGGAAGCCACCACTGTCTCGATACGGTTCGGAATTCGACTCGGTCTGTCGTCTTCCGTATTTGTTACTGCGCGCGTTGTGGTCATCCTTTGCTGCACTATTTTGACCACTTGCAGTGCGGTTGCTCTGGAAATCAGTTCTGAGGCGATTCATGTTCGGGGTAACGTCGTCTCGCGTTGGCAGATTGAAGATGCAGAAGCATCGTTATTGCAAGGTGATTGTGAGTTGGCCCATGGTGGGCGGACGCTCCGAGCTGATTCGATTCTGCTGTTGGTAGACGGTCCCGTGGGTCGCGTCCGAACTCGGATTGTGATTGCAGGGGATCCCGAAAAAAAGGGTGACATTCCTCAGGCGATGACGCTTTTGACTCGGGATGACCCACGAATCATCGCACCGCGTATTCTGAAGAAGCCGGTCGATGAACCAGAGTTACTGCGTTATTTGCCGGTTCCTGATTCATTTCGCGGCAGCGAGTGGTTGGCTACGATTCCGAATGCAGATGGTCGTTTGGAACAAGTGCAATTCGAAGAACCAATCGTTGCACCTCAGCCAGACAATGCCCTTCCGGCACCCGCACAGGATTCGCCCGAATCATCCTCAGTACGTTTCCTGACAGGTGGAGGCACCAAATCGATTGAGATTGGGGCACGAGACGGATCGACTCAACTGCAGATTGAAATGAAGCCCCGACCGGAGTTGGGCGATACGGTTGTTTTGGCGAGGGGCGGAGTTACAGTTCTGATTCGTGATGTGACGGTCAGCCTGCCGGGCGGGATGATGGATCTTGGCACCATTTCGCTCTCGGCCGATCGTGTTGTCGGTTGGCTGCCGGAAGTGGGATCACTGTTCAACCGTTCCAACGCGAGTTCGCCATCTGATGGAGAAATCTATTTGGAGGGGGATATTGTATTTCGTCAAGGTGAGCGAATTATCTATGCCAATTCGATGTACTACAACATCGCCACACAGCAAGGCATGGTATTGGATTCTGAAGTCATCACGACCATTCCAAATTATCTCGGAGTGGTGCGTCTGAAAGCAGATGTGCTTCAGCAAGTTTCTCAAGGTAACTTCATTGCATTTGATGCAGCGGTGACGAGCAGCCGTATGGGTGTGCCACAGTACTGGTTACAGAGTGAACGCCTGCAGCTGACAGACCGGCAACGAATCATGCCGGACCCCAACACCGGTTTGCCAATCGGTCGAAGTGAAGCTTTTGTTAACAGTCGCGATAACTTTGTTTACTTTGGTGGGGTTCCGATACTCTATTGGCCCACATTTTCAACCAGTTTGGAGCGGCCAGGCTACTACGTATCTGGCATCAAGTTGCGAAATGATCAGATTTTTGGCACGCAAGTGTTGCTTGATTTTGATCTGTTTCAATTGTTTGGAATTGAAAATGCTCCACCCGGTGCAGACTGGGAAATGTCACTTGATTATCTGAGTGCGCGTGGCCCTGCGATTGGAACCATGCTGGAGTACAGCTTGCCATCCATTTTTGGCGTCAACGGCCCCGTGGATGGTTATTTTGATACGTGGCTGATCCACGATGATGGCAAGGATGATTTGGGGGTAGGGCGACGTGATTTACAACCTTCGACAAAGTTCCGTGGTCGCTCTCTGTTGCGGCACCGACACTATCTGAATTCAAATCTTGAGCTGATTGCCGAGTTGGGTTGGATCAGTGACCGTAATTTTCTGGATCAATATTTCGAAGGTGAGTGGGATCGTGACATCAACGAGAGCACTGCTTTGCGATTGCGAAAGTATCACAATAGCCATCTGTTTGATTTGACGGGGCAAGCCCGGATCAATGACTTTTTCACGACCACCGAAAACCTGCCCATGTTGGACCACTACATGATTGGGGGTTCAATTTTCGGTGACCGCTTCACTTGGTCAGCCCATAATAAAGTCGGTTATTCGCAACTTCAGGTCGGCGATTTTCCTGAGACTGCCCCTGAAAGCAACATGTATTCGCCGATTGTGCCGCCGCCAGGAATTGTGGGGCTGAAAAGCGTGGGGCTGGAAAATGCCTCAGGTGTGGTTACCGGAACGCGACAAAAGCTTGCGTTGCCAGTCCAGCTTGGGCCAGTCAGGGTAGTATCCAGCATTTCCGGTGAAGCATCCTATTACGGCGAGGCTTCTGATGGCGAACCGCTCACACGATTGTTGGGGCAAGGAGGGGTCGTTGCCACATTGCCCGCCTCACGAGTCGATCCGACCATCCAAAGTAGTCTGTTGAATATTCGGGGACTGGCGCACAAAGCCGAGTGGCAGGCCGAGTATTTTTACGCGGACAGCAATTCGAACCTTGATGCACTGCCACTCTACAATCCGCTGGATGATCACGCACAGCAGCAATACCGGTCACGCTTCTTGCGAAGCAATCCTGCTATGTTGGGCAAGCAACGCTATCAGACAAGGGATTATGCATTTCGGCAGGGCATTCAGAAGCTTGTTGCCAGTCCCAGTGATGTTGTAGCAGCGGATTTGCAACAGGTGCGAATTGGTTTGCACCAGAGATTGCAAACCAAGCGTGGTCTGCCGGGCCTTGAACGTATTGTGGATCTTTTTCAGTTGGATCTGGACTTGCTCGTCTTTCCTGACGCGGATCGGGATAACTTTGGAAAGTCTCTGGGCCCTGCTACGTATGATATGCGGTATCAAGTTGGTGACCGTGTATCGCTTCTGAGTGATGGCTATTTTGATTTCTTCGACGGAGGTCTCCGGTCGATCAGCGCTGGGGTTCGTAGTACCCGTCCTGGTTTGGGTGATGTCTACTTCGGTTTATTGTCACTCGAAGGACCCGTCAGCAGCACGGTATTCAGAAGCAACCTTGATTATCGGTTGAACGAAAAGTGGATCATTTCCAATGGACTGAGTTATGATTTCGGCAGCAACGGAAATGTTTCGCAGTCAGCTGGGTTGACTCGCATTGGCGAGTCTCTCCTGGTTCGGCTTGGTATGACGTATGACAAGGGACGCGATAATGTGGGGATCGGGTTTACAATCGAACCTCGGTTCTGGCCCAGGCCAAAGTTGGGTCGAGTGGGAGGACAGTTGATCCCACCACCTGGTGTCGAGGGATTTGAATAGAAATCATCGCTTGGCCTACGGAAGTTAGCATGTGAGTCGAAGGAACGCTGCTGGCCTGGTTGCAACGGTCGTTGTGGTCAGACCGCGGTCATTGCTCTTGCAGTTCCCGAAGATCTCAAGCACTCGCCTCGAAGATATCCAAGATTTCTGGTTAGCGTGTGTGTTGGATCACCCAATTCAGATACCCCTCCGTCGTATCGCTTACTGGTAACATGAGTATCTCAGGTTCTTCGTAGGGATGCAGTGCCGTCAGTTTCTCCTTGAGATCCTGCCAACACGCGTTGCCCGTTTTTATCATCAATCGATATTCCGTTGATGATTGGATGGCACCATCCCATTGGTAGTGACTGGTGACTGGTCCATCGATTTGAATACAGGCTGCCAAGCCAGCGTCCAGGAGTTGACTGGCAAGTTGCTCGGCATCGTGGTGTGATGTGACGGTGGTGACCACAATCACAAGCTGAGTAGATGAATGCATGTCAGGAAGGGATGAAAAAAGAGGAGCCTGCGGGTTCTGGCTGAAGCCGACCTCAAAACATGGAATGCGGTCAACTGGTAATTTAGCAGGCACATGGTAAGCATATGCAGGTCGACTGACTGGTGGTCCAGGTTTGGGATACTGAATTTTGAAATGTTTGGCTGCTCCGATAGCTGGAAAATTCCAGCCAATACGGCGCGGCGGCTGTCATCACGGAACTGTTCTGTCATCACGGAACTGTTCTGCGTAGCAACGACGGCATGTTCTAATGGTTATTGTTGGAGAGACACAGAAATGGCTGATTTGCAGGCAGCGAGCAAGATGACACCTTTCACGATGTCGCGGTTGATTCGCGCCAGCATGAGGTATTCGTGGCGGGTTTCAGGCTCCGTTGCGTTGGGAGTTGCGACGGCAACTGCTGTCATTGTGGGTGCCTTGCTGGTCGGCGATTCTATGCGGGGCAGCTTGCGAGGGCTTACCATCGAACGTCTCGGAAACACGGAAAGTGCGATTTTTCCGGGGGGGTTCTTTGAGGTTGATGGCTTGACCAAAGCGAATCTGAATCCCATTGCCCTGATGTTGTTCGAGAATGGTATCGTTGAGTTTCGTGGTGACGATGATGCGATTCGTCGAGCGGGGGCGGTACAGATCATTGGCTGCAACAGTGATTTTTGGCGGCTCGATGTCTCGGGGATGCAGAAACCACCAACGCTCGACGATGACAGCGTGATCCTGAACCAGTCGATGGCGGCCGAGTTGGGTGTCCAAGTGGGAGATTTACTGACTTTGCGATTGCCAGTTGAGCAGGCAGTACCCGCTGACAGTCCTCTGGGAAAACGGGACGCCGAGAGTGAGGGCTTGCCCCGCATGCGAATCGCAGGGATCGTCCCGGATCGTGGATTGGGAATTTTTTCGGTCTCCCCAAGTCAGGCGGCACCTCGCAACATATTTGTCAGTCGCAGTGCTGTGGGCGAAGTCCTCGACCGGGAAGGGCAAGCGAACGCACTCTTGCTTGATCAGCCTGCAACGCTTCGGGACTTCAACATCAGCTTGGCGGATCTTGGACTTAACTTGCAACGCATCAAACGCCGCTTTGAACCAGAATCTGGAGAGCCAACGACAGTTTATGATTATTTCTGGTTGACCAGCGAGCGATTGTTACTTCCCGCGATTGCGGTGGATCGCATCAAGGAGGCTTTTCCCGAGGCAGAGTTGACTGAGACAACGACCTATCTCGCCAATGCGATTGAGCGTTTGAATGAGGAAGGCGAGGTCGTGGCTACGGTGCCCTACAGCACCATCACTGCTGTTAATCACAGTCCCCAGTTACCACTGGATTATGGTGTTCCTGTGAGTTTGATCGGCGTTCAATCGCCTCAGGCAGCGATTGAGGGCCAAGTCATTCCCTTGGTGCTGAATCAATGGACTGCTGATCGATTGGGCGCAACACGGGGTACACCGTTACGAGTTGCCTATTACGAACCAGAGGTCGAGAATGGCAAAGAAATCGAGCGATTCTTTGCAGCAGTCGTGACCGATGTGGTGCCGATCACTCGACCAGCAACGCCGTACCGTCGACGCCGTGAAGCCAGCTTTGATCAGCCACCAACGGTTTATAACGATCCCGATCTGACACCTTCGGTGCCCGGAGTCACTGATCAGGATTCGATCAGTGACTGGGATTTACCTTTCCCATTGGAGCGGGAAATCAGCAAAGAAGACGATGCTTATTGGAATGAATACCGTTTGACGCCAAAGGCATTTTTGCCTCTGTCGATGGGGCAACAACTATTCGGCAGCCGTTTTGGAGAAACCACCGGTATTCGTATATCAATCTCAGCAGCGGCGGATCAAGACGCCCTGAGTCAGCGGCTCATGGAGATTCTGAAGCCATCCTATTCTGAATTGGGCTGGTCCATCATACCGATCCGCGAACAACAGTTAGCCGCTTCCAGTGGAACCACTCCCTTCGATGGACTCTTCTTGTCGTTGAGTTTCTTTGTGATTCTGGCGGCTGTCATGTTGATTGCCATGTTATTTCGATTGGGGCTGACACAACGCATGACCCAATTCGGAACTTTGCTGGCGGTGGGATGGACTCCCAAACGTGTCGCAGGCTTGGTGCTCCGAGAGGGGCTGTTGGTTGCGGCGGCAGGTGTTGTCTTGGGGGTGGTGGGTGGTTTTCTCTATGCATGGATTGTGCTTTGGGCATTGCGTTCCCTTTGGGTGGGCGCCGTCACAGTGCCGTTTCTGACCTTTCACTGGACTCTTCAGAGTCTGTTCATAGGTTCGTTTGCGGGATGGGGGGTTGCCGCATTAACACTGTGGAAGACAGCCCGCTGGTTAACGCATCTCGATGCTCAGGACCTACTTTCGCGGCGTGATACAGACAAGATGGCCGATCGAAAATCAGGTCGAGGAAAGTTACCTCTGATGGCTGGATGTCTTGGTTGTTTCGCAGTTGGGGTGGGCGCCTTGGGTGCAACCGCAGCTGGTCAAATAGCAGCAGGTGCTTTCGTCGGCGGCGGAATGCTGCTTCTGGTTGCTGCGTTGCTTTTTATCTATGCTTCGTTGCGGAGTCCAAGTCGTCTTGCCATAACAACTCGTCAGGATTCATTTACGTTTCGTCAGCTCATTAGCCGCAACGCTTCCCGGCATCCGTTGCGTAGTACGATGACAATTGGTTTGATGGCAACGGCAGCCTTTTTGATCATGGCGATTTCAGCATTTCGTTTGCAGCCTGGCACGGAAGGAACAGGTGGATTTACTTTGATTGGACGGTCGTCGCAAACGCTTTCCAAGGATCTCAGGCAGACACAGGTCCGCTCTGAAATGCTTGGGGCAGACGCTCGCCTACTTACAGAAACCACAATCGCGCCATTGCGTTTGCGACCGGGGCAGGATGCAAGTTGCAATAACCTCTACAAAGCGACTCGGCCTACGGTAGTTGGCGTTCCCGATTCGTTCAGTAAATTATTTGTCACATCATCTACAGGATTACCGGGCTTTCAATGGGCAGCATACGGCGACGTCCCTGCTGGTCAATCACCTTGGGATGCACTTGAGGTTGATGCCAAGGGGACTGAAAACGATCCCATACCGGTTGTGATCGATCAGAACACAGCAATGTGGAGTCTGCAGATGATGAAAGGTGTCGGCGAAATTCGTGCCTTTGAATATGAACCCGGAAAGCTTACCTATTTTCGTGTTGTGGGTTTGCTTGCCAATTCCATGTTGCAAGGCAAATTGCTCATCGGCGAAAACAACTTTGAACAGATCTTTCCCGACATCAGTGGATATCAGTATTTTCTCATTGCGGTGGACGACTCTCGAAGTGATAAGGTTGCCAGTGTCTTAGAAAATCGGCTTGGTGACATTGGGATGGATGTCATGGATGCGAACCGGGTCTTGTCAACGATGCTGGCAGTTCAGAATACTTACCTGCGCACCTTCCAAAGCCTCGGTGCATTGGGGCTCTTGCTGGGGACAATTGGATTGGCAGTATCGCAGCTGCGAAGTGTTCTTGAGAGACGTCAAGAGTTGGCGGTCATGCGTGCTATAGGTTTCAGTCGACGGCGGTTGGTTTCGGTAGTGATGGGGGAAACAGCAACCTTGTTGTTACTCGGGATTGGTTGTGGAGCAGTTTGTGCTGTTCTGGCAGTCTTGCCGCATGCTCTGATCAATGGTTTGGACCCGCCGGTGGTAGAGCCTCTGGCTCTTCTGTTTGGAATTGCGCTATTTGGGTTGTGTGCTGGTTTGGCAGCGGTGCGACGAGTGAGCACGATGCCTCTTTTGGAATCGTTGCGTTCCAGTTAAGAGAAGGATGGACATGTTTCAGATGTTGGATGATTTGATTGATCCAGCTGATCATCTGGCGCTGGATGAGGCTGTTCTTGTAAAGGAGTCAGCCGAGGCGGACAGATCACAGCCATGGGAAATATTGCGGGTGTGGGAGTTTGCCCGGCCCGTGGTTGTCGCAGGTCGATCAAGTCGTATTCGGGATGAAATCGATGTCGACTATTGCGAGTCGATGGAGATACCGATTTTGAGACGTTGCACCGGAGGGGCCTCCATTGTTGCTGGCCCCGGCTGTTTGATGTACAGCGTTGTTCTCGATCATGCCTGCCATGATGGGTTGAGGAAAATTGATGCAGCACACCATTATGTGATGGCTCGTGTGTTGGCAGCCGTACAGCGGCAGGTTCCTGCAGCGAACCTGCAGGGCATCTGTGACCTCACATGGCGGAATCGCAAGTGTTCCGGTAACAGCTTGCGTGTTACCCGTGACAGAATTTTGTATCACGGAACGGTTCTCTACGACTTTGATTTGACTATGCTGTCCCGGTGCTTGCTGAATGCTCCTCGTCAACCTGACTATCGAGCGGGGCGCGGGCACGATGCGTTTGTTACCAATGTGCCATTGGATTCCAGGAAATTGCGTCAACATCTTGCCGAAACATTCGAAGTGAGGGGTCGTCTGGATGCCGGGGCATTGCACGTGGAAATCATGACATTGCGAAAGCAGCGATATGATTTGCATCAATGGCACTATCGAATTGAATGAACCTGCACATTCAGATGATTCCCCAGTCAATCAGTCTGGACCCATTAGAAATTGAGTTTACCGTTGACAGATAAATCTTTGAATTACGATCGCTTGAGTGGAATGTTGGGCGAATTTGGTCAGGAGCACGTGCTGCGGCATTGGGCCGACTTGGATGCCGAGCAGCGGGAAAATCTTTCAGAACAATTGAAAGGAATCGATCTTTCAGAGTTGGCGAGTTTGGTCAGTGGAGAAGACAAAGCGACTGATTTCGCTGGCTTGGCCATGAGGGCGGGCTCACCACCAGCGGTACGCGCTGACGGAAGTGGTGCTCACTGGTCTCCCATTCAAGCGAGAAAACGTGGCGAAGAAGCACTGAAGAATGGTGAACTCGGAGCAGTGATCGTCGCTGGTGGACAGGGGACACGACTCGGGTTTGATCAGCCAAAGGGCATGTTTCCGATTGGTCCGGTTTCCGGGCGAACTCTATTTCAGTTTTTCGCTGATCGCTTGCTTGCAGTGAACAAAAAATACGGGTGTCGTATTCCTCTGTACATCATGACCAGTGATGCAACTGATCAACAGACCCGCGATTATTTTGCTGCGAATGATAATTTGGGGATGCCTGTGGAGGATCTGCATATTTTCAAGCAAGGTGTGATGCCGGCCGTTGATTCAGGAACCGGGAAGCTGTTGATGGAGAGCAGGAGTTCGCTGGCCTTGAGCCCGGATGGTCATGGTGGGACTGTTTCTGCTTTGGATCGAAGCGGTTGCCTGACTGATGCAGTGAGTCGCGGCATTCAGCATCTTGCTTACATTCAGGTGGACAACCCGCTGGCCCAGCTCTGTGAGCCTGAGTTGATCGGTCACCATTTGATGGCAGCCAGTGAAATGACCACGCAGGTAGTCCGGAAACGCGATCCGATGGAAAGAGTGGGGAACGTTGTTCTGGTAGATGGGCAGGTGCAGATCATTGAATACAGTGATTTGCCAAAATCTGCCGCCGAAGCACTGAACGAAGATGGTTCGCTTAAACTCTGGGCCGGAAATATCGCTGTTCACCTGTTCAATGTCGAGTTTTTGTGTGGGGTTGCAGAGCAGGCCAACTCATTGCCATTTCATCGTGCGTTGAAAAAGGTGCCCTACTGTGATGAGCGGGGGCAAGTGGTCTCTCCCGTTCAGCCGAACGCGACAAAGTTTGAAAGGTTCATTTTTGACTTGCTGCCGATTGCTCAAAATGCGTTTGTTGTCGAATCACTCGCCAGCGAGGTATTTGCACCTGTGAAAAACGCGGAGGGTGCGAAGACTGATACACCTGAAACCGCCAAAAAGGCAATCGCCGATTTACACAGGGGGTGGTTGGAACAGGCTGGCGCTTGTGTGGATCAGGGGGTTCGGGTCGAGATTAACCCCATGCTAGCCCTTTCCGCCGATGATTTGAGTGAAAAGATCGGGGCAAATCTGCGGATCGACGCAGATCGCTACTTTGACACAAAGATAGAATCCGGAGAATAAAGCACTTCTGCCCACGACAGATTCAATGCTGTTATGCGATGATGTCCGTTGACATTTCGATACACGAAACCTCGCTCAGAGCGAGGTGTTGAATCAGACTCGGTCCTTTCACGACCTTCCCACCTCGCACGCTTGCATCATGAACACAACATCGCTCCAAGTCCAAAGGCAAGGCAATGCCTGGGTTGGCCTGATCATTTGCTTGATTTTCATTGCGGCTATTGGAGGCGCCGGTTACGCGGTATTGAACAAGACCGGTTCGTCGGTTGATCCGGACGCCTTGATCACGCAGACCGCTCGCCGTGGGCCATTCGATCATATCGTGCTGGAGCAAGGTGAAGTTGAGAGTAGCAGCAACACGGAGATCGTTTGTGAGGTCAAATCCCGTGGCAGTGGTGGGACTGCCATCCTCTGGGTCATCGAGGAAGGTACCAAGGTCAAAAAGGGAGAGAAGCTTGTCGAGCTTGATGCGGCAGAGCTTGATTTGAATCTCAAGGAGCAGAAGATCCAGGTGATCACGGCAGAGTCAAGGTTAGCGACTGCTGAAGCGAAACTGGAGCAGGCAAAAATTGCGAGGCAGGAATACCTTGAAGGTGTGTACAAGACTGATGAAAAAGAGATTTTGAGTGAAAAGGCGCGAGCCGAGCAAGCCCTGCGCAAAGCGAGGTTGGAAAGCCAAAGCAGTGAGCGTTTGGTTGCCAAGGGACTTTTGAATGCACTCACTCTTGAAGCCAACCAGTTTGCAGTGGCCGATGCACAGAACCAACTCGATGTGGCTGATAGTAAACTGCGTGTGCTGCAGAATCTCACCAAACAGAAAATGTTGGTGCAATTCGATAGTGACATCGAAGCTGCTGAAGCGGGCTTGTCTGCAGCGAGAAGTGAACTGATGGAAGAGACAACTGAATTGGCTGAGATCGAGGAACAGATCACCAAATGCATCATGTACGCTCCGGCCGATGGTGTTGTGGTACACGCCAACAGGTACAGCAGCCGTGGTGGAAACGCAGAGTTTGTGGTGGAAGCCGGTTCGACCGTGCGAGAGCGTCAAGAGATCATTCGTTTACCGGATCCCTCGCTCATGCAGGTAAAGTGCAAAGTGAATGAGTCGAGAATCACACTCATCAGAGAGGGCATGGCCGCTAGAATCTCGATTGATGCCATCCCCGGAATGAAACTTACCGGAAGAGTCATCAAAGTGAATCGTTATGCGGAACCGGGAAGCTTCTTTAGCTCATCAATCAAGGAATATGCGACGATCATCGAGATCATTGACCCTCCGGAAAATATTCGCACGGGAATGACGGCAACGGTGCAAATTTTTGTTGAGCAATTGGATGATGCGTTGCAGATTCCTATTGAGGGTCTTTATGAACATGGGTCTGACATGTTCACCTTGGTCATGAAGGGACCTGACCAATTCGAGACATTCAAGGTGGGTATCCAAGCGACGAATGACAAGATGGCAAGCATCAGTGAAGGCCTCGCTGATGAAGATGTTGTGGTTTTGAATTTGCGGGACCATCTCGATCTGATGAAGCTGCCCGAGATCGTGCGTGAGGACAACAGTGGCATGCGTGATTTGGCAACCGCTGCCCCAACTGGCAGTGCAGGCGGGCGACCCGGTGCAGGCGGTGGGCGACCCGGTGCAGGTGGTGGGCGACCCGGTGCAGGTGGTGGGCGACCCAGTGCAGGCGGCGGGCGACCCGGTGCAGGCGGCGGGCGATCAGCCGCAGGTGGCGGATCAGGTGGTGGTGGACGGCCATCTCCGAGTGCCATTGCCGACATGACCATGTCGCGAAATGACAAAGACGGTGATGGAACTCTTTCTGCCGATGAAATCAAGGCGATCGACAGTAACTTTCGAAGCATGATTACCGATGCCGATGCTGATTCCGATGGCAGCGTGACGAAAGCTGAATTGACCAAAGCAATGACCAAGCGTATGAGTGGAGGTAGCGGCCGATGAGTATGAACGATCCGTACGAGGTCTCATCTTCAGGGGAAACGACATCGATGAATGATTCGCGCAGATTAGCGACTTCAATTCGGGATTTGACCAAGGAATACGTTCTGAAAAGTGAGACCGTTCGGGCGCTGCGTGGTGTTTCATTTGACGTGCCCGAAGGTGACTACGTCGCGATCATGGGTCCATCGGGAAGTGGCAAAAGTACGTTGTTGAATCTGTTGGGTTGCCTTGATAAACCGACCAATGGAAGTCTTTATCTTGGTGAAGATGACATCGCTGAGATGACTGATGATGAGCTTGCCGAGATCAGGAGTACACGCATTGGATTTGTGTTTCAGTCTTATAATCTGATACAGCAACTGAGTGTGGTGGAGAACATTCAGGTGCCTCTCTATTATCAGGGGAGACTTGGGTCAGGAGAGAAACGGAGAGCCATGGAGTTGGCTGAACGCGTGGGTTTGGGAGACCGCCTTGATCATCGCCCAGCTCAGTTATCTGGTGGTCAACAGCAACGAGTGGCTATCGCTCGCAGCTTGGTGAATGACCCTTTCTTTGTATTGGCAGATGAGCCCACCGGAAACCTTGACTCCGCGACGACCGATGAAATCCTGCAGATTTTTGACGCGTTGAATGATGAGGGGCGGACGATCATCCTCGTCACTCATGAAGATGATGTCGCGGATCGCGCAAAACGCATTGTGCGTTTGAAGGATGGAATGCTGCACACTGATGAGCAGGTTAGCGAGGAACGGCGTGTCGCTGCCAGGCTGGCTCAGCGGCAAGCTGTCGAAGAGATGTTGGCGCGTGAGTAGTTCTGCCATCGGAGTTATAAATACATGATTTGGCTACGTACCTGGAAACTCGGTGTCAAGAGTCTCGCATTGCATCCGTTGCGGACTGTATTAACCATGCTGGGCATCATGATTGGTGTGACTGCTGTTATTGTTCTTACGGCAATCAGTCAGGGTGCAAGCGATCAGGTGCAACGTCAGATCGAATCTCTCGGCTCAACCACGATCATCGTTCGCAGTCGAAAACCAACGGAAGATAAACTCGCTGGATCGCGGGCTATGCAGTACGGCCTTCTTCGCAGTGACCTGGAACGAATTGTTGCAAATGTTCCCACGATTGAGGCGGCAATACCGATACGCGAAATCCGACGGCAGTTTACATACCGAGATCGCTTGATCGATGGGCGGCTGGTTGGATGCACACCAGCCTATGCTGATGTAAATAGCCTCAAAATACGAGCTAATGGTGGACGTTTTATCGGTGATGCTGATGATTTGAAGGCTGACACTGTGTGTGTTATCTCATCTGGGGTTGCGGAGGCGCTTTTTCCTTATGAAGAACCTCTGGGAAAACGAATCAATGTTCCCGAGCATACTGACAAGTACAAGATTATTGGGGTACTTGAGCACCGGAATCCTTCGGCTGCGATTGGTGGATCGCTCGACTCCCAGGACTTCTCGTCGGATGTTTATATTCCGATCCGAACTCTGCGGACGAGGGTTGGCGATAAGATCGTGACCCGACGCAGTGGTCAGTTTCAAACGGAAATCATGGAACTGAACCAGATCACACTCCAGGCAACTTCGCCAGAGAAGGTTCGGCCCTCTGCGGCCCTGATCAAGAGTTTGTTGGCATCTAACCACAGTGATCTGAATGATACGGCTGTTGTGGTGCCTCTGGAATTATTGGAGCAGGCGCGAAACATGAAATTGTTGTTCTTGGGAATAGCCATTCTGATTGCGTGTATTTCGTTGCTGGTCGGTGGCATTGGCATCATGAACATCATGTTGGCGAGTGTGACCGAGCGGACACGAGAGATCGGTATTCGCCGAGCTTTGGGGGCCAAGCGAGGAGATATCGTCAGACAATTCCTTGTTGAAACCATTGTCCTCAGCTTTGTGGGAGCCTTTTTGGGCATCCTGGTTGGTTTTCTCAGCCTCTATGTCTATGAGGGAGCAATTTGGCTGTTTCAGGAGGGTTTTCCAGATCAATTCGCAAGCTTGCCGCAGCCGATCCGTGAGGCGACTCCCTCCATTGTGCTGTGGACGATCCCTTTGGCAGTGCTGATTGCAGTGAGCGTCGGCTTGGTCAGTGGGTTGTATCCTGCAGTGCGTGCGGCGAAGATGAATCCGATCGAGGCACTACGCCACGAGTAAGATTCCGCGTGACTTGTTTTTGAGTTGTCATGATGTTCACTTCGCAAGCAGGGCGTTATTGCCTGAGCCGTCGCATTCTTTATTCACTGGTTTTGGTTTGCATTGCCTTGGATGTGGCGTGGTCCGCTGATTCCGCAGGTGGTTTCAAACTGATGACGTACAACATCCGGTATGACAACCCGCGTGACGGCAAGGACGTGTGGGCCAATCGAGTCGATGCAGTGGTGGATCTGATTTCCAAGCAAGACCTCATTGGTTTACAGGAAGTCACGGCGGGGCAGTTGAAAACGCTGATTCAGAGACTTCCTGAATTCGATTTCTATGGTGTGGGGCGAGATGATGGTCGAAGCCGAGGGGAGCATGCTCCTGTTTTTTTCCGAAAGTCTCGTTTTGAATTGTTGGAGCAGCGAACGTTCTGGTTGAGTGCTCGTCCCAAGCAGATTGGTGTTGCCGGTTGGGATGCGGCGTTACCGAGAACTTGTACATGGGTGCTTGTGAAAGATAAAGTTGCAGGGAAAAAAATGTGGGTCGCCAACACACACTTTGATCATCGCGGTTCAACTGCGCGTTTGGAGAGCGGTCGGCTTATCAAACGAGTGGTAATGGATCAACCTGCTGAAATTCCTGTGGTTGTGATGGGCGACTTTAATTGTTTGCAGAAATCGCCGCCCTATCTTGCATTGATTGACAAAAAATTGATGACTGATGCCCGTCTGTTGAGCAAACAGAAGATCGTTGGTCCCGATAGCACATGGAATGGATTTCGAGCAATCGCTTCAGGAAGGATCATTGATCACATCTTTGTTCGCGGTCAAATTGAGATTGAACAGTTATCAACGTTGGATCCAAAGACCTCGCAGGGGCGTTATGCCAGTGACCATCTGCCCGTCCAGATTGTCGTGCACTGGGGTCAATCCAACGTGAACAAGAATTGATGGCAAGGCTCTCCCGTCGAGATCGTTCACGCCTTTTGGTGGTGATCGCTGCTTTACTCTGGAGTACCAGTGGTTTCTATACCAAGGCTCCCTGGTTTGATGACTGGCCGATGGAAACGCGCGGCGTTGCCTTGACATTCTGGCGTGCTGTGTTTGCTGCCTTGACGGTGCTTCCATTTGTGCGTCGCCCGCAGTTCCGGTTTGCAATGGTGCCAATGTCAATGGCATTTGTTGCTATGACGTATTCGTTTTTGGTGGCCATGGTCAATGGATCGGAGACAACCACGATCTGGTTGCAGTACGTGGGTCCTGCGTGGGTTGCGGTGGCGGGATTGATGGGCATTGGTGACCGCCCTCGTCGTAGTGATTGGGTGATGGTTGGATTGTCGTTGGTCGGGATTGCATTCATGATTGGGATGGAAGCCCGAGTGACGGATGAGTCGTTGATTACAGGGCCAGTTGGGCTTGCTCTGTTTTCAGGGTTGATGTACGCGGTCGTCATGGTTTCCCTGCGAAGGTTGCGTGGTGTGGATGTGGCTTGGTTGGGATTGGTGAACCATCTGGTGAGTGTGGTGTGCCTGGCCCCATTGGTCATTGGCAAGGCTCCACTTCCCCACGGGGGGCAATGGATCGCCTTGTTCTGTCTGGGAGCATTTCAGTTGGCGATTCCTTACATGATCTTTGCCTGGGCAGTTCGAGAGGTGGAGAGTAATGAGGCGTCCTTGATCACGTTGTTGGAACCAGTGGCGGTACCGATTTGGACATTTCTGGCGTGGCGGAACTATTCGAATTATCAGTTTCCTCACTGGTGGACATTGGTGGGGGCGGCGTTCATTGCTGCCGGCTTTGTTTGGCGGTATGGCCTTGTTCGGCGAACGCGTAAGGTGGCGAATTCTTCGAGTGATGATGCTCCGTAGCCGTGACGCTGTCGCTGGGAGGTCAAGCGGGCAAGACCGAGCAGGCCGCTCAAATGCGCCAACCGCCGGGAGATGCATGGCCCTTTGCGGGGGTCAGGAAGATTTCAGAGCGGAAAAAACGCCATTGGGGTGCCACAGCGGTGATTTGGCCAAGACCCACGGGATTGGCAGTGGATTGTTTTGAACCTGTGTTTTGGCACGTCCTCTACGACTCGGCATTTTTCTGCTATCCTCTGCCTCAATTTGCAGGTGCCAATTTGACTCTCCACGACCCGTTTTTGGAAACCCATTCGGGCGTGCTGGGGGCGAAAGCGACGGTTCTTCGAAGCCGGAATTGAGGTTTGGCACCGTGTAAGTTCTGTGTATGAACCTCTCAATCTCCACGCCGTTGGAACTAAAAACGTGCCTCGTCGCGACGACATCACCAAAATTCTGATCATCGGCAGCGGTCCAATTGTCATTGGGCAGGCTTGTGAATTTGATTACTCCGGAACTCAGGCTTGCAAGGCTCTTCGAGAAGAGGGCTATGAGGTCGTGTTGGTCAACAGCAATCCTGCGACCATCATGACTGACCCTGACACGGCAGACGCGACCTACATTGAGCCTTTGACTTGGCAGATGATCGAGAAGATCATTGCCAAGGAACGCCCGGATGCTCTGCTGCCTACGCTGGGCGGTCAAACCGGGTTGAATTGCGCCATGGATTTGGAAGCCAACGGAGTCCTCGAAAAGTATGGGGTGGAAATGATTGGCGCGAATGCGGCAGTCATTGCCAAGGCAGAGGAGCGCGAGCAGTTCAAGGCTGCGATGGATAAGATCGGTTTGGATACCTGTAATGGGAAAACGGTCAAAACGCTGCAGCATGCTCGCGAAGCTCTCCAGATTGTCGGCTTGCCAGCGGTTGTGCGGCCGAGTTTTACGATGGGCGGCAGCGGGTCAGCGATCGCATACAACAAAGACGATTTTGATTCTCTCGTGCAAAACGGTCTCGATCAATCTCCTGTCACCGAAGTTTTGATTGAAGAATCGATCATTGGGTGGAAAGAGTACGAGATGGAGGTTGTTCGGGATAAAGAAGATAATGTGGTGATTATTTGTAGCATCGAAAACTTTGATGCAATGGGTGTTCACACCGGGGACTCGATTACGGTTGCCCCGGCACAGACATTGACAGACAAGGAATACCAGCGAATGCGAGATGCATCGTTGGCAGTCATTCGTGAGATCGGCGTGGAAACCGGTGGCAGTAACATTCAGTTCGCGATCGAGCCCAGCACCGGCCGAATGATCGTGATCGAAATGAACCCGCGTGTCAGTCGTTCAAGTGCACTTGCAAGTAAAGCGACTGGTTTCCCGATTGCCAAGATTGCAGCAAAGTTGGCAATCGGATATCTGTTGTGGGAATTGCCCAACGATATTACCAAGCAAACCAAGGCCTGCTTCGAGCCAACGATTGATTATGTGGTCACGAAGATGCCTCGATTCGCGTTCGAGAAATTCCCTGAAGCTGATGCGACGCTGACGACACAAATGAAAAGTGTCGGAGAAACCATGGCGATCGGTCGGACGTTTCGTGAGTCGATGCAGAAAGCGATGCGAGGTTTGGAGGTCGGCGCCTTTGGACTGGGGAGCGATAACAGGGATCTTTGGGGCACGGAGCAGCAGCCCGATCTTGATGAAATTCGCGCGAAACTGAGTACGCCCGGCGCTGAACGGATCTTTTATGTCCGATATGCACTCAAAGCCGGGATGACCATTGACGAGGTGTTTGGGCTTAGCAACATCGATGTCTGGTTTCTCGATCATCTTTCTCAGATCATCGAGCACGAACATCGTCTGATCGAAATTGGTTCGCTTGATGCATTTACTCGCGATCAGATGTGGAACGCAAAAAGAGACGGTTTTTCTGATCGCCAGATTGCGAAAATTACAGCTGCAACGGAAACACAAGTTCGTGCCAAGCGATTGGAACTGGGCGTCAAGCCTGTGTACAAGAGTGTTGATACCTGTGCTGCTGAGTTCGAGGCATACACACCGTATTATTACAGCACCTATGAAATTGAAGATGAATTGCCTGCCAAAAGTGACAAGAAACGAGTTGTCATTCTGGGTGGTGGTCCCAACCGCATCGGGCAGGGTATCGAATTTGATTACTGCTGTTGCCATGCCAGTTTTGCGTTGCGCGAAATTGGAATTGAAAGTGTCATGGTGAACAGCAATCCGGAAACGGTGAGCACCGATTATGACACCTCCGATATGTTGTTCTTTGAACCGTTGACCATTGAGGATGTTCTGAACATTTGTGATGCCATCCAGCCAGATGGCGTGATCGTGCAGTTTGGCGGCCAGACACCACTGAATCTGGCAAGAGGTTTGTCTGAAGCGGGCGTGCCGGTCATCGGTACAAGTGTGGATACCATTGAAGCGGCAGAAGATCGTGAGTTGTTCCAGCAGTTGATTGATGAACTGGGCTTGAAGCAACCTCCCAGCGGTATCGCGCGAAATATGGATGAAGCCCGTGTTGAGGCCAAGGTGATCGGATTTCCCATGCTGGTGAGGCCGAGCTTTGTACTTGGCGGTAGAGCGATGGAGATCTGTTATGACCAGGCCCAGTTTGACCGCTACGTGGCCGAGGCATTTGTGGTCGCGGATGGGCAACCCGTGTTGATTGACCGTTTCCTCGAAGATGCTACCGAGGTGGATGTCGATGCCATCGCTGATGGTACAGATTGTGTGATCATGGGGATCATGGAACACATCGAGGAGGCAGGTGTCCATTCAGGCGATTCTGCGTGTGCGATTCCACCGTTCAGTTTGACTCAACCAGTGCTTCATGAAATTCGCGAGGCTACTCGCAAGCTCGCGGAGAAATTGAATGTCGTGGGATTGATGAACATTCAATTTGCGATCAAGTCTGAGGGACAAGGTCCCGTTCTTTACGTGCTGGAGGTCAACCCTCGAGCGTCCCGCACGGCGCCCTTCGTGGCAAAAGCAACCGGAGTACCCGTTGCGAGTATTGCCACGAAAGTCATGTCGGGAATCTCGCTTGCTGAGCAGAATATCACCGAGGAGCCGATTCCGCGGCATGTTTCCATCAAGGAAAGTGTCTTCCCTTTCCGTAAATTCGCTGGAGTGGATATCGTGCTGGGGCCGGAAATGCGCAGTACCGGCGAAGTGATGGGTGTGAGCGATAAATTCTCACTTGCTTTCGCTAAGAGCCAGATTGCAGCAGGTAGTCTGCTGCCAGACTCAGGAAAAATCTTTGTCAGTCTCAGCTCGCGGCACAAAGAGTCCGCCAAGGCCATTGGCATGGAACTGCGAGATCTTGGGTTTGAAATACTCGCTACTTCGGGGACCGCAGCCCGGCTCGAAGAAGGTGGGGTGGAAGTGACGCGTGTTAAAAAGTTGGCTGAGGGGCATCCCAATCTCATTGATTACCTGAAGAATGATGATGTCCAGCTGATCCTCAATACGCCTAGTGGCAAAGGCGCTCGAACGGACGAAGGCCGAATTCGGGCGGCGGCTGTCCAACACGGCGTGCCTTGTATCACAACGTTGGCGGCTGCCGAGGTGGCGGTGCGGGCCATGCGAGCGACCAGAGGCAGCGAATTGGAAGTCGAATCGCTGCAAAGCCGCTATGCCAAGTCTCTTTGAAGGATCTGGTCAGCTCAGTCGGAAGAATGCCGTCTTTCCTGACAAAAACAAAAGCTCCTACGGGCGGGGCAGGTGCCCGTAGGAGCTCGATTTGCCGGAATGAAGGGGCAGTTCCGTTCCGGCAAAATAGAGTAACGGAATCACAACCTGAGGAAGGATTTCGAACTCTTTGATCTGTTTCGACTTTTCCTATCCGATGAACGCGAACATCTTTTAAAATCGGAAGTTTAATTTTTCAGCGCGTTCGCAAATCAGTTTTTATCCATCCACTCGGTACCGGGGCCATGCGTCAACGATGGTAAGTGAAAATCAGTCGGACTCCTCGGTAGAAGGGGTCCAAGCCACCCATGTGGAGAATTTTGATCCGTCCAGTCTCAAGCTGTTGGTGGTCGATAACGAGGCGGCTCATGCGCGTGCAATGACGGAGAGTCTGGAGAAGGTCGGATACACGTGCGAAGTGGCGACCAGCGGGCCGGAGGCTGCCAGATTGGTGGAGCGTGAAACCTACGACATCATCATCACCGACATGGTCATGAACGATGTTGATGGAATGAAAATTCTCAAGCTTGCAAGTGAGCGATTGCCGGACTGCGAGGTCGTGATGGTGACTGGTCATGCAACGGTACCGGTGGCAGTCGAGGCGATGCAAAAAGGTGCTTTCAATTTTTTGGAGAAACCCATCACGCCAAACCGCCTGCGTGCTATTGCAGAGAAAGCTGCAGAAGCGGTGTCTCTCAAACGCAGGAATACTGAGCTTCTGCAACGACTTGATGAGCGTTTTGGTTTTGAGGGCATCATTTATGTCAGCAAGAAGATGCAAATGGTCATCGATCGTTTGCGTCGAATTGCTGCGACAGATGCAACTGTTTTGATCACCGGAGAAAACGGGACGGGCAAGGAGATCATTGCTCAGGCGATTCATCAAAACAGTCCACGCCGTAGCAAACGCATGGTAGCCATCAATACCGGGGCAATCGCCGAGAATCTTGTTGAAAGCGAGTTGTTTGGGCATGTAAAAGGATCATTCACTGATGCTGTGTCGGACCGTGAAGGTGCTTTTCAATATGCCAATGGCGGCACGCTATTTCTGGATGAGGTTGGCGACATGCCTGCCAATACCCAGATCAAGTTGTTGCGTGTTCTGGAGGAGAATCAAATCACACGTGTGGGTGATAACAAGACGATCAAGGTCAATGTTCGCTTGATTTCCGCCACCAACCGTCCTTTGCAAGACATGATCGATGCTGGCACGTTCCGAAAGGACCTTTATCATCGTCTGAAAGTAGTGACGGTCGAGTTGCCGGCTTTGCGTGAGCGACTGGAAGACATCGTGCCATTGATGGACCACTTCCGGAAATCTTTTCTTCGTCGTCATGACAAGCCGATGGCCCACTTCACCCCTGCGGTGACGAAGCGTTTCTTTTCCTATGACTGGCCTGGGAATGTCAGGGAGCTGCGCAATTTTGTTGAGACAATGGTTGTGTTGGATACCGATAGCAAGCTTGATCTGGATGACTTGCCACCGGAGTTGGCTGATGAGGCATTGGAAGATGAAGATGGCTTGCAGTTGCCGATTCAGGGTGATTCGAATCTGATCGGTAAGCCCTTGGGTGTGATTGAACGGTGGGCCATTGAGGAAACACTCAGGCTTACCAATGACAACCGTGACGAAGCAGCAAAGATTTTGCAGATCGGCGCACGCACGCTCTATCGACGACTGGATCAATACAAGAAAGATGAGGAAGAGTAGAGTGTGAAACCTCAGCACTCTTCCTGGGAGCCATGCGCTTCGCGTGGTATGTAGCGACCGGCTTGATTGTCGGAATAATGCTTGTCGATCATCTGTTCGAAATCGTCCCGCGTTCGGATCCGAGTCATGTCGCGTCGAACGTCTTCATGCTGGGGGTGGCACTGGGAATACTTGATGCAAAATTTTCTCATCAGTAGCGGCGTTCGCTGTTCGTTGTATGTTTGCGTGCATAAATCAAAATGCGTTCTTATTACTGCTGCCTGTTCAGTCAGATCCGGCGGCGGTGGCTTGGGGCGACCTTCCGCAAGAGCGTGTGCTTGTTGAAAGATCCAGGGATTTCCGATTGCCCCGCGTGCAACGGTGACACCATCGATCCCGGTTTCGTGAATCATCCGCAGACAGTCTTCTGCGGTGAATAAATCGCCGCTGCCGAGGATGTTCATTCGTGTCCCTACGTGTTGCTTGACGTCAGCAAGAAAAGACCATCGGCTGGGGCCAACATAGCGTTGCTGTACGGTCCGACCGTGCACTGTCGCTGCGGCCAGTCCGCAGTCCATGGCACCGTCGAGGATCTCAAAAAACTTGTCGCGGGATTCCACTGAATCATCAATACCACGCCGCATTTTTACAGTGACGGGGATCTCGGGTGGCACGATATCGCGGGTCCGCCGAAGAATATCAATTGCCACCGCAGGTTGTGAGAGGTGGAATCCGCCGCGACATCGTCCCAGTACCTTTTTGACAGGACAGCCAAAATTCACGTCAATGATATCGAAGCCGGCTTCCACCAACTTCAGTGCGCCCAGGGAAAACTGCTCGGGTTCGGCACCCATCAATTGTCCACCCACTGGATGTTCTGTGGGATGGATGTCCAGAAAGTGTTTTGTTTTCTGCCGTTTGCTGAGGGCTAACAGAAATTGATCCAGCATCACCTCGCATATCGCATAGCTGGCACCGTGCTGACGGGCAATCACACGCATCGGGAGGTCACTGTAGCCTGATAAGGCAGCTTGAACGATAGGAAAGCCAATGTTGACGTTCCCAATACTTAGCGGTGAGAGAGCAGGAAATGTAGACACAGGAATGACACGCACTTTTTCAAAATCAATGAGCTCGACACGGTGAATTTGACAGCGATGTCGGTTAACGTAACGTTCTGGTATGTCTGGTACACGAACGCTTCGAAAAACGTCATGATGCTACGCCTGTTAGTCACCGCGATCCCCATTATCGCGATTATTTCCTGTTTTGCCAACTCGCTCGCTGCCAATCCCACCATGAATATCCATTCCACCGTATTTGGCGTTACCAAGGGCGGTCAAGACGTCACGCGGTTCACTCTGACCAATTCGCATGGCAACAGTGTCTCTGTCATGACTTGGGGAGCCACACTGCTCGATGTCAATGTTCCTGACCGGAATGGAGATCGAGCAAATGTCAATCTCGCGTTCGATGAACTTGCGCCATATATCGATGGGCATCCCTACTTTGGTAGCACCGTCGGTCGATTTTGTAACCGGATTGCGGAGGGAAAGTTCACGATTGACGGCAAGGCCCATCAGGTGACGACCAATTCGGGAAAACACCACATTCACGGTGGGAAGATGAATTTTACCTACCAGAATTGGAGTGGCGAATCATTCCGTCAGAACGATGAAGTTGGCGTCCGATTTCAGCTCACCAGTCCTGATGGTCAGGAGGGCTATCCGGGAACGGTCCAAGCGACTGTTGAGTATTCGTGGAATGACAAGAACGAACTGCGAATCGCATTCAGTGCAACAACGGATGCACCAACACACGTTAATTTGACGAATCACAGTTACTGGAATCTTGGTGGGGCGGGAAGTGGTTCGGCAATGGACCACATCGCAACCATCCAAGCAGATCAGTATCTGGACGTGGATGACGATTTGATTCCCACCGGTAAACTGAATTCAGTTGCAGACACCGTACTGGACTTTCGAACTGGGACACCGCTTGGTGACCGAGTTGACCAGTTGGTCTCTACCAAAGGGTACGATCATTGCTATGTCGTCCGGGGATCGGCGGGCCAGTTGCGTCAAGCGGCGCGGGTGGTTGATCCAAAATCCGGGCGAGTGCTCGAAATTGAAACCACGCAACCGGGAATGCAGTTGTATACCGCAAATCATTTACCAGGTAATGAAAAGTCCAACGGCTATGCAGGGCACGAAGCTTTTTGTCTTGAAACCCAACATTATCCCGATGCACCCAACCATAATTCTTTTCCAACGACCTTGTTGAATCCTGGCGAACGGATGCATGAAGTCACTGTGCACCGCTTCTCAGCCCAGTAGTTACTTCTCTGTGTTCATTGGGCAGTGCAAAGCAGACGCCCGCAAACGCAGTAGAAGCCTTGTGTCTCGTGCTGCGTGATCAGTTCAGATGTCGGAAGCGGTGGTTAGGGGCGTAACATGCGGGTTTGGGAAAACGCTCCGAATGCGCGAACACCGAGAAGTGCCCGGTTTTTTCAATGATGAAGAAATTGAAATACTGTGGCCAACCGATCAGGTAAATCGTATTGAGATTTCCACTGGTTGCTAATCTTTGTAGAACACTTTGATGTTCATGAAAGAGGTGCTTCTATGGCGGCGTGTTTGGTTTCTGGGCGTGTTTGCACACTAGCGTTAGCTGTACTGGCCTACGCCGTGGGCAGAACTCTGCATTCAACTCAGCGAAAATCGAGTCTGTTTTGTTTTACTTTCTGGCTGTGTTTGGCTGCTGCCTTGCCTTGCCTTTGCCTCATGCGGGCGGGATTCGAGGAATTGAGTTTCTGCCGCGTCCTGATGTTCTGCTGTGGTCAAGTCTCAGTGCCCCGTTTCTGTGTTTTACCGCTGGTCTAGCAGTCTGCAGTTCAGGTTTGCAATCCTACTCTTGCTCACTTGCTGCGATCAGTCTGGTGGGCACGGCTCTTGGCTAGACCTTGGTGCCTTTGCTTCGCTCAGACTTTTTGCCGGTGAACCTGAGTGAAGAAACTCAATGGGATGATGAGATTTTTCTTTTGAGTCATACCACCACCTGTGCACCTGCTGTGGTCATTACTTTAATACGTCGTGCGGGAATCGTTGCCGAAGAATGGGATCTTGTGAGAGCATATTGGACGAGCGATCAAGGGATAGAATCCTTGGGTTTGTAAGGTGGAGTCAGGATTCATTCGAATTCTGCTTTACACAAAATTTACGTCGTGTCATCAAATACGGATGTCTGGTTGTCAGGGGGACAACTTTCCCATTTGTCCATTGTTCGCTCTGGTGCATCCACGGATGCTTTCCCGGTCCGACTCCTTACATCTTGCCGTGATCGGCATGCTGTGGTGGTGTTTGTGCGCAATGAGACCGGTGACTGGTTGATCGGTGATCCTGCCTTGGGTCAGACGACATGGATTAATGAAGAGTTACAGTCACGATTTACGGGTGAGGCTCGTTACTCCCAAGCATCGCAGGAAATTCGAATCGCAGGTCAAGTTGCCAGTCCGCAGCTGTTCGCACCATCAGCATGCAGGTTGATACAGCACTGTCATTGGGAAGTCAGGCCAGTTCCGGCACTTCGTAACCTTTTCGATATTCCCGATTGAGGTATTGGTTCGCACTTTTGGATCCAGGTCCCAGGAATTGTTCGGTCTTGGCATCCAATTCCAGCATTGGACTGACGCGGATCTCGTTGTTGATGCGTGACAGGTCATGGGAAGCGAGATGTTCATCCATTTCGCCCATCAGAGTGGCCCACTGCTTCAGTTCGATTCGGTTTGCTGTTTTTTTATCGAGTTTTTTTCCTGCGCGGAAAGCCACGTTTGCCAGATTGCACCATCCTGTGCTGTCATTTCCCACTGCAATTTCAGCATTCAAGATTGAAGCATCTCGCTTGAGCACAGCGTCGATGAAGTTGGCTTGGTGCAGAACTTTTGCTCCGCCTTTGAATTCCTTGATTTTTTTCCCGGCTGAGTCATAGGCGGCCCCACGTCCCCGTTGGCCTTCGTAACTTCCTCCTTCGCAGTAAACAACGTAGCCACTACTTGGTCCAGGATGCGAAGGGCTTTTTTTTCCGCCTGGCTTCGCTGGTAGATTGGAAAGTCCGATGACAACGGGGATCGAACCTGTATCAAAGAAGGCAAAGTGCACATTGGGTGTTTGCCCCGCGTCATTGAGCGCGACGCGACCACCCCCACCCAGGATTCGCTTCGGCAGTGCGACTGAATCCTGGAAGACATTGTTGCGGACATCATCAAGGACATGCACGCCCCAGTTGCCCATCTCACCTGATCCCGTGTTCCAATCCCAATGCCAGTCGTAGTGTAATTTTTCGCGGAAGATGGGTTCATCCTGCGCGGGGCCAAGCCAAAGGTCGTACTCGACATTCTTATCGATGGCGAGAGGTTTGTCACGTTTTCCGATCGACGGACGAACTCCGTAGCGATTGACACGCGTGGCGGTGATTTCACCCAGTGCTTTTTCTTGATGCAGGAACTTCTTGATTTCTGCTTGCATGGGATCAGATCGCTGCTGGGTCCCAATTTGGCAGATGCGATTGTACTTGCGCGCAGCAGCAACCGTTTGCCGTCCTTCCCACTGGCTATGAGACAAGGGCTTTTCAACATAGACATCTTTCCCGGCTTGCATTGCCCATATCGCGGCCAGGCAGTGCCAGTGGTTGCAGGTGGCTACGACAACCACATCGATGGAATCTGAGGCGATCAAATCACGAAGATCCGACCAGCCTTGCGCCTTGGGGTATTTCTGTTTTGCCAATCCAAGCCGTTTTTCGTCAACGTCACACAAACCTGCGATGTTGATGCCATCAATTTTGCTGAATTTTCCCATCAGTTGGCCGGCACGACCCCCGCAACTGACAAAGCCCAGATTCACTTCATCATTCGCGTTTGCCGCTCTCAATTTATCGGTTGTTAGGCTGGTTGTGAGGCCGGTCGCAAGTGTGCCAGCCATGAAATTACGACGATTGAAAACAGGCATGAGATTGATCAACTGAAGTGGCAGGTTGAATCGAGGGAACCAGGCTACCTACATTCTCGCTGCTGGCGTTGGTGATTACGAGTGCCGTTTCGCCAATGTGGGTAAGTTGCCGCGTCTCAAGAAATAGCAGCGACGAGTGAGTATCGAATCTCATTTTAGTTGAATGAAATCCGACTGGTGTAATGGTTGATCGCTTCAATCAAGGGCGAGCAAGAACTTCATCGAACAATTGATACGCTTCTTCGCGCATCGCAATTGGGAAGTCATGGCTACAGTCAGGTTGCAGGAGCTTCAAGCGTTTCTCTGCACCATACAGTGCATAAACAGTGGAGGCATTGTGTACTAGTCGACGGACGCTTGTCGCCTGAAAATTCGAATCATGTAAAGGCGCGACCACGAGGACTGGTCGAGGTGCGATGGCACTCAGGATTTCGTCGAAGTCGAACGGTATCTCATTCAGGTTTTCCCGATAATTGGTCAGCTTCGGCATATAGCGAAGTTGAGTCCAGCCCTTGCCTGCGATCCACTTCGTTTGGTCACCGCCGTAGTAATCCTGATAGGAATCGAAACCGCAACTCGACACGACTACGGCGATCCGCTTGTCGAAAGCAGCTGTGTAGATAGCATTGTGTCCACCGAGTGAGTGTCCGATCGCTCCGATCGTATCCTGTTTGACAAATGGCAGTGAGCAAAGCAGATCGATCCCGCGTATGTTGTCCCACACCGCAAGCAGTGTGCCGCTTTCCCATCCCAGTCCTTTTACATCCGGCTGGTAGTCAGCAAGCAGTGGATAGGCGGGAGCAAGTGTGACATAGCCTCGGGACGCCAACTCACTTGCGTATTGTCGATTTGGCTTGCCGCCAAGGCCAACGACAACTCCGTTACCCACGGTATTATCGGTCGGGTGCAGGCAAAGGACCGCCGGGAACGGTTGGGCATTTTTTTTCAGGGCTGCTTTGGGAACACACAGAAATGCGGGCGTTTTGTTACCCGGTTGCGAATGATACAGGATTTTTCGCCGCACATATTCTCCGCAGTCGACTTCTTCCAGCAGTTCCATTTCAGGCGGGGGCAGGGATTTGAATTCGGGTAACTGACCCATCACGGACTGCATGGCAGAGAGGATGTTTTTCTTTCTTGGTGTCCATTCGCTTGCTGTCTTCGCAATGTGTGTCTGGCCATTGGGCATGGGGGACCTCAGCAGTGCATCACCATCTTGCTGCAGATTTTTTTCCGGCAACTCATCACTCGTTTTTGTCTCAGAGTCCTGGTTTTCTCTATCTGTTTTTTTGGGAGTATTCAGTCGTAGTATGGATAGAATTGCCCGATGATCGGAAGCAACTGATTCTTTGAGAACTACCGTTTTGAGGACCGTCCAACGGCTCTTGGGTCGATACAAAATGAAGTCAATTTGTCGCATCGGCTTTGCTACCGGAACGGTCGGCAACACTGGACCAGCAATGGTCCACTGTTTTCGCAGCGTCTCCAAAGTCGTACTGCCACGAACATCGTTGAAATCCCCCGCGATCAGACTCGGTGTGTTGGGATCGGAAGCCGCAATTTCATTGACTGTGACAGCTGACGCGATGCGTTCTGAGTCATTTCGTCGGTGATCAAAATGGGTGGCAGTGAAATTAAATCTTACTTCTGTTCGTCCTTTACTCTGCCAGCGTAATTTCGAGCGAAGCAAGCCCCGCTGTTCGCCCTTGTTGTGATTCGGAAGCAGCCTGTGGTCTTTGGACTCTATTTCAAATCGAGTCAGGATCACATTTCCGTAAGAGCCGCCCTGCAGTGGGATATTTTCGGCGAACAGAACTCGCATGCCAGTGAGTTTGGCTAACTCGGAAGGTTGGTCGACAGAGTTGCTGCGACGCGCTTGCTGATCGACTTCTTGCAGGGATACAACATCGGGATTTACGGATCGAATCACCTCCGCGATGCGCGGTAGATCCAATTTTCCATCTGTCCCTGCGGCATGGTGAATGTTGTAGCTCAGAACTTTGAGGATATGGCTGTTCGATTGGGTTTTCGTGTCGTCACCCTGAACAGCATCGATTTGGACCGTCTCACCATAAGTGGCAGGGCCAGATGCAGGTGGGACGATAAACCACGCAAATGTGGCCAGCAGCAAAACTGTTTGTGATTGGATGATGTGTGAGATCATGTACTCGCAGAAAAAAAGCAGGCAAGGAACAGACATGTATGTGATATCAAAACGCCCGTGGTGATGCGTTTGAATTTGGAGTGAAGTCCGAGGGTTGCAACACCGCATCCCAGTGCCGCAATAATGCAACCGCCCGCGGGGAACCACACGAGGGCTGGGATAACGAATCCCAGCAACATGATGGCAGCGACGACACCACCCATGGCTGTGTATTGAAAGGGCCCCAAGTCCTGCAAGGCGATGACCTTTTGTTGTTTCACAGCTTTGCCACTAGGCGTGGCAGCGAAAGGCGAGCCAATTCGATCAGGTGTTTCGTCAACCACCCGCGCGAGAACCGGAGCCTCGTCACCAGCCTCTTCGTTGTGGGTGTTGGAGGCTTCCTCCGGTGGGCCTGCTGGAAGCTGTTGGGTGTCATCATCCGTGTTTGGTTGCGGCGATGTGTCCATTAGTGAAGTCAAAGCCTTTGATTGCGAAAGGTTTATCGGGGGGCGTGATGTTTTCAGGAGCCAATCAGTCGCGAATGAGCCGCGTTTGATGTCGATTTCATTATTGCCATAGTAGGTATCCCCAGTTTATTCTGGAGGTGCCACTCCGGTTCATCTTAGACGATTTTGATCGGACCGTTCGGATATGCCAGTACACAAGCCAGTACACAAACTGGTGCACAAACCAGCAAGCTGACCAATATCGGTGATTGAAATCATGGCCCGGTATCCCTTGTGCCGGTGGTCAGGATTTGTGTCGTTTGTTTGGGTTGGTCGCGACTGATCCGGGATGCTCGATCAAAATCAGTCAGCTATACCGTAGATGGCACTGTAGATCGTGAAGACGTGCAACTTGAAATACCACTCAAATTACAGATGAAAAAAACAGGAAATCTTCTACTGGACGCTAAATTTATTTGCGTTTCAAGCGTATTATCCGCAGTGCTGTTGTTTGGTGGTCCAGCGATCAAGGCTGAGGAGTTCAGGCAGCCTGAGCCTTTGGTTCCAGACGTAGCTGAGGCTTCACAGGAAGGGGTCGAGTCGATGGCGGGAATTCGAATTCCGCCAGGCTGGGAAATTCAGTTGTATGCAGCTGAGCCTGAAATTGCCAATGTGGTTGCATTTGACATCGATAACCGGGGGCGGATTTACGTTTGCGAGACGTTTCGTCAAAACCGGGGAGTGACTGATAATCGTGCACATGACGACGAATGGGTGCGGGCCGATCTGGCATCGCAAACCGTGCAAGATCGGATTGATTACCACAAAAGGTTGCTCGGGGACGCAGCCATCACCTACGCGCAGCATGATGACCGCATACGCCGCCTCGAGGATTCTGATGGTGATGGAAAAGCTGATCGCAATTACATCCTGGCAAACGGATTCAATCGGCTGGAAGAGGGAACGGGTGCCGGGATTCTGGTTCGGGGAACTGACATTTATTACACGTGCATCCCGAAACTCTGGAAACTGACTGATCCTGACGATAACGGAGTGGCCGACGAGAGGGTTGTGTTATCGGATGGCTACGGAGTGCGTGTCGCATTTCGGGGGCATGATATGCATGGTCTTGTTCTTGGCCCTGATGGTCGTCTGTATTTCAGTATTGGTGATCGTGGATATCACGTCACGACCGATGACGGGCGCGTATTGGCCAACCCAGAATCAGGCGCTGTATTTCGGTGTGAGTTGGATGGATCGGGGTTGGAAGTTTTCGCCAGTGGTTTACGCAATCCACAGGAACTTGCATTCAACGATGTAGGTGATCTGTTCTCCGTAGACAACAACAGCGACAGTGGAGATCAGGCACGCATCGTGCATATTCTTGAAGGAGGGGATTCAGGCTGGCGGATGCACTATCAGTACTTGCCTGATCGAGGTCCCTTCAATCGCGATCGAATTTGGGAACCACTTCACCCGGAACAGCCGGCGTATATCGTTCCTCCTATCGCGAATTTGACCGATGGCCCAAGTGGCTTGGCATTTTATCCGGGAACTGGTTTCGGTGATGCTCTCAAGGACAAGTTTCTGATCTGTGACTTTCGTGGCGGACCCGCAAATAGCGGAATCCGTGGTTTCATGTTGCAGTCGGAGGGTGCTTTTTATCGCCTCTCCAGTAACAGTGACCCGATTTGGTCCGTGTTGGCAACGGATATCGCTTTTGGTCCTGATGGTGCCCTCTATATCAGCGATTGGGTTGATGGTTGGGACGGTTTGGGCAAGGGAAGGATGTACCGGGTAACGGATCCAGATTATCGTGACACTCCGCTCGTGAAAGAAGTGCAACAGTTGCTCGGAGCAGATTGGACTCGGCATACCATTGAAGCACTCACGGATTATCTTGCCCATCCTGATCGGCGTATCCGCTTCGAGTCGCAGTGGGAACTGGCTCGACGGCATGAACTCGATACGTTGCTCGCTTTAACGACGGATGGGGAATTCAATCCCATCGGGCGTTTGCACGCCCTTTGGGGAGCGGATCAGATTATCCGGCGGGATCCGGAAGTCCGCGAGTCATCATTGAAAATGTTGCGTCCACTCCTGCAGGAAAAAGATGGCGTGCTGCGTGCCGCGGCAGCAAAAATTGCCGGCGAGAGATTGGATGCAAACGCGGTGACAAGACTGCGAGAACTATTGAGTGATTCTTCACCACGCGTTCAATATTTTTCGACATTAGCTCTCGCCCAACTAAAGGATGCTGATTCTCTGCCGCAAGTGATGGAGCTCCTGGTCGCCGCCGATAACAAGGATCCGGCTTTACGGCATGCCGGGGTGATGTACCTCACAAGTCTTCGGAACCCGGCGAAAATCGCGGATCTGCATAAGCACTCGAATGCAAACGTCCGGCGAGCTGCGGTGGTAGCGTTGAGGCGTTTGAAAGCCAAAGACATTTCCCTCTTTCTGAGTGATTCGAGTGATCTTGTCGTGATGGAGGCCGTCAGGGCCATCCACGATGAGCCCGTCCCGTCAGCCATGAATGCCTTGGCAGACATGATTAGCGCATCGGATGGTTCCAACGAGTCATTGAGGCGGGTTCTGAATGCCAATTATCGAATGGGAACAGCAGAGTCTGCTGCGAAACTGGCAGCCTTCGCGAGCCGGGAATCAGCACTGCCAGAGATGCGGATAGAAGCTTTGGAGATGTTAGGGCAGTGGGGAAAACCGGACCCCCGCGATCGTGTTTTGAATGCCTATCGCCCGCTGGTGGAGCGTAAAGCGGTGGTCGCGAAAAAGGTTCTCGAGCCACATCTTGCTTCTTTAATCACGTCCCCTGAGTCGGTTCGTGAAAAAGCCATCGATGTGGCGTCAAGATTAGGGATTGCCGGAATCGCACCCGTGCTGGTCGAGCGTATCTCAAATTCAGATCTTTCAGCCTCCACAAGAGCCGTGTCCCTGTCAGCTTTGAATCGACTGGATTCCAAGAAGGCGGTTGCCTTGGCAAAGCAAGTGAAATTGAAACCAGTGACGGATTTATTACCTCAGGCATTGCAAGTGCTGGCACAGCATGACGCCGAAGCCTCTCTACCGCGTTTCATTGAGGCTACACAGAGCCGGAATATGAAAGTGAGACAACTTGCCTGGGATATCCTCGCTAATTGTGATGGCCCTGATGCCTTGGCGATCATTCAAAGTGGTGTTCAATCTTACATGGATGCCACACTTGCTGGGGATGTGCATTTGAATGTGATTGAAGCATCCAAAGGCAAGATTGGCGATGAGCTTCAGGCAGCCTTGGATAGTCATGTCAAGGCATTGTCTGAGAAGGATCCGTTGGCTCTCTGGTTGGTTGCCTTGGAAGGAGGTGATGTTGCCAAGGGCAAGCAGAGCTTCTTTGAAAATACAAAACTGTCTTGTCTGCGATGCCACAAAGTTGATCGTGCGGGGGGAGCAGTGGGACCTGAGCTCACCCGTATCGGAGAACAAAAAGATCGAAGATATTTGTTGGAGTCCATCTGTTTGCCGAATGCGCAGATCGCCAAGAATTTTGAAACAGCAGTGATTGCCAATGATCTTGGTCAGGTTTTTACCGGTATCGTGAAGTCTGAAAATGACGATTTCATCGAGCTGATTCAAAATGATGGTGGGCAAGTACGCGTTCTGATTGATGAGATCGTCGCACGGCGGAAAGGAAATTCTTCCATGCCAACAGACCTGATCAAGCTGATGTCCAAGAGAGAATTGAGGAATCTCGTCGCTTATCTTGCCAGTTTAAAGGGAAGCAAACGTGGTGCTGATGAGGTTGAGTGATCCATATTGTTCGTGTTGTGACGATTTGGGTTTGTCAGCCAATTGCGATGAATGACGGTCGATTGGTACTTATCTGAATCGGTCCGGCTGGCAAAAAAACCGATTGCTCAAGTGCACGGATAGGCCTTGCTGGGTGTCTCCAATCGGGATTCTTCCGGTCGGGATTTTTCTGATCAGGGGCCTTCTTGCTGGGACAGGTTGTCAACAGAATCAGCGATTCGGGGTCCTGTTCATTGTTCAATGATTTGTTGCCTCGTCATTTTTCGTGACCTACATTCCAATAACCAACCAGGTTTCTGTGTGCGATTCAGGTCGCACGAGTGGGCAAGACAGAAGTGGTTGGTCTGCTTCTCAGTCATTTTGGGCTCGAATTGAGATTCGGCCCGCGAACGCAGTTACAGCCAGCCCACAGCTTTTTCAATCATGACCTGCCAAGACCTTGCTAAGCGTATTTCCGGTTTGCGACCGGATCTTTCCCCTGTCGATGTTGCTCGCCTGACGTTAATGATCCTTGCTCGGAACAATGACGATGTGATTTTAAGCGACGATGATGCGTTGTACGCCGAGTGGCGTCATGCTTCATTTCGATTGGAAGCAGCTTCTGATCAACATGCGGCGGTTGCCGTTGAACTCGAGCGTTTATACGAAGACAATCGAGTCGAGTTTAGCGAAGAGCAACTCTGGACTCTGTTGCGTGCAGTGAAAGTTCAGAGCCAACTGCTCGAGATCTATACGGAACAGACGCAACTTGTTTGATCAATGCTCTTTCAATTGTTGAACAGCTTGCCGGGCTCTTGCGAGAAAGGCATTCTTGGGTTCACCTGATTCCAGAAAGATCGGTGATCCAATGGTAATGCAACTGAGCAACGGAACTGGCAGAACTTCTCCTCTGGGCAGGATCCGGTTCACATTATCGATGTAGACCGGTACCAGTTCCAGATCAGGACGTTTTTTCGCCATGTAGAATAGGCCACTTTTGAAGTTTCCCATTTCGTCATCGCTTGATGACCTTCCACCTTCTGGGAACATGATCAGTGAATATACATCACCCATTTGCTGCAACATGATATCGATGGGGCTCTTGTGAACCTTGATTTGCTTGCGATCGACAAGCAGTGCATTGAAGCTTTCAGCCATGTGGGGCTTAAGCCAACCTTTGGACCAGTAATCTTTCGCCGCGACGGGACGTGTGATTCGGCGCAATTCGCGCGGCAACGCTGACCACAACACGACGGCATCGAGGTGGCTGGTGTGATTGGCAAAGTAGATGCGTTGACAGGTGTCCGGTTGGCAATCGACCCAACGTACTGTGAATCCACTGAATAGCTTTGCCAGTAGAACGATTACATGACTTGTGAATGTCATTTGCTCAATCCTGGGTCAAAGTCGTTCGGCATGGTGCACGTGGAATCGAGGTAGCAAGCATGTTTGCTCAGGATCATTTTCATCCAACAATATTGTCCCCTGCGTTTTCCTGTTGGTGAATGGTTACAGGCCAGCCAGAAAATTGATTTTCAGCTTTTCCATCGGTGGCATCGATCAGGAAGCGAAAACTGTCAATCAGGTATGTCTTTTCCTGTGTGTCGACAGTCACGAGCCCAAAGCCACTACCTTTTTGGTGTGCCTTTTCGTATCGATTTTTCTTTGTACCGACTTCCGGGTTTCCAACGGCGTAAACGTAAATCATGTTTCCGAAGCCGTCGAGGTATTCACCCGTATTTTCCAGCCCGTGTGTCGGTCGTTCTTGATGAGGCATTCCAACGTCATCGGGTCGCCACCAACGCGGGTAGCCTGCGGCGATCGCGGGGGTGCAAAATGACCACATGCTGTCGCGTTGTCGGTCGACTCCATATTGTGAGAGCGACGTGAGGTGCTGGTCACCATTGATGTGCAGGGCTTTTGAGTCGCGAAGAATATCAATCGCGCGGTTGCGCGGTGTTTGCGGCCAACCCCCGGAATCGAGATCTGCTTTCAGATAACCATCATATTTTCCATGGTGCGTTGCCACGCCCGCAAATACTGTTTGGCTCAACAGAATTTTCATCTTGTGCCCACGCCAATCTTTACCCCATTTTTCCAGAAAAGACTCTTGGCGGGATCCAAGTAATTGCAGACCCTTTTTGTCCAGCACGGATGTCTGAAAGTCTTGATCCTTGACATGATCTGCGCGACCACTTCCAGTGTCGACCAACTGTGGACCGCTTTTGAATTGCCGATCTCCGAGGATAGCGAATCCGACGTTGCCGTAGACCATGTCACCGTAGTAAACACTGATACCTTGTTGGACGGGGGTGGAGTCGTAAAAATCCGGATGGTGTGAGGTGTTTGTCTTGTGAACCACATTAACCATGCGGGCGGGTTCTCTGTACCCGCCGTTTGATGAAGCGCCTCCCGTTTGAATGTCCATAGGAGCACCACCTTCACCCCAGATGTTGCCTTGGAAAACATCATGGTCATCCGCAATGCAGATGGTGGGTCGGTCACGCATCGCTTCCCGGAAAGACCATCCGAACATGTAGTACTTGCGCAGGTAGTTCAGGATCGCGGGTCCTGCCGGATCACGAATCAGTCCGTATCCTCCATGGCTCTCGTACAGTTGATCACCTGAAAAATAGATCAGGTCCGGGTCAAGTTGGAGGATGTTTTCAGCCACAGGTTCATAAGGAAAACCGTAGTGATTTTGGCATGTCAATGCTCCAATTCTCAGTGGGCGACCCGATGGATTGGATCTGATCTTTCCGATCCAACTAGATTCTTCCTCGGTCCCGTCTGTTTTTTGCTCGCGATACAACAATCGGAATGGGGTGGCCACTTTCTCGTTCCAGTTTGGAATTCGGAAAGTCGATGTCCATGCATCTGTATCCAACGTTGCATTACCGAGTGATTTCCAGTTGCCATCGATGTTTACCTGCAGTTCAACCGCCTTGTTGTCTTGCTCTCCCAACGGTCCGGTTAGTGCGCTTATTTTGAGGACAAAACCCTCATCGCTACGTGAATCACTGAGGGAATACATTGACCAGAGGATCGGGCCGAATTCCCGTGACTTGTCGATTGTGAATGCATTTCCCGCAACCGACCAATCTTTGAATCGGTACTGACCACCCTGTCCCTTTTTCAGCTTGGCATCAAAGTTATTCACGAGGGACACATTTCCGAGCACCGCCTCAGAGGGAACTTTTGCAGTCAGTTGATCAATTTTTTCTCCGCCAGTTGTTTCTGCTGTGAGGGTCAGTTCGATCTGACCGCTCTGGTCGCGTGCTACCAGTTTCAGCGTGGTTTCCTGATCAAGATTGATGGCTTTGGTTCCGCGGTTGCGACCGAGCAGGAGTTTGTTCTCCAGAACTCCTGCATTGATTCCACCATTGGCAAAACAGTTGCTGCGATATTCGTTCAGTTCACTTTTGGTTCCGATGCGAAAACCCGCACCGGCACCTTTACGTTGGCCACCAATTTTCTGCAGCGACACGCTCATATCCGCTGTGCCATTGGGATCGGTCCACTGATGCGTGATGAGGTGCAGATTGCGATTTCCTCCGGTTGTCTGGCACTCTGCTGCGCCATCCTTCACACACCAGTCCTCCATGGGATTGGCCCAGATGCGTGAATCCAGCCAGACACGATCATGCGTGTCGGTCCATGAGATGATGGTAGCCTGATCCGAGGATTCAGGCGCCTGATCTGCTTTGCTCTTCCGGGTTGGATTCTGATCGCCACATAAGGTTCGTGAAAAGCCGAAGCATGCTCCTCCAAGAGCGAACAATTTCAGAGCGATGCGTCGGGTCAGGGATTTCATCAAATCTTCTTTTCACTGGTCATGGCGTATTGAGTGTGATGGCGTGCTGGTTCGCTATACGATGCTCCACTGGTGAAGCTTTAGAGTTCGATACCCGATAGTCCATCCCAGCGGACAAATCCCTCGATCGCGGCATATTCGGCGAGCCCAATCTCATCGTACCGTCTTGCGGTATCTGCGTTACGTTGTTCGGCTCGCTGCCAGAATTCTCTCACATCGGATCCGGGGAACAGAGCGCGATCTTTTTGTGATTCATGTTTGAAGATGGCCGCCCGCTTTTTCGCAACTTCAGTTGGGCTTAGCGGGACAGCCATTTCAACTTGATGGGGTGGCCATTCCTGCCAGGCTCCACGATACAACCATATTGCGCAGCTCTCGTACCATGCATCTCCCTCGCATTGCTTGCAGGCCTGCAGGATGGCTGATAGGCAAGTGCGGTGGGTTCCATGCGGATCGGAGAGGTCGCCTGCTGCGTAGATTTGATGGGGTTGGACGTCTTGAAGCAGTTCCAACGTGATGCGAATGTCTTCCGATGATATCGGACTCTTTTTAACGCGACCTGTTTGGTAAAACGGCAAATCAAGGAAATGAAGATACTCGTCTTTGACACCGCAGCAGCGAGCCCCTTCACGTGCTTCGCCGCGCCGGATCAAACCTTTTATTCGCTGAACCTGGTGGCTGTCTACCTGACCTGGTTGTTTCTTGCGTAATGCATCGTCGATGTGTGATTCCAGTTCTTCGAGTCCTGGAGCGTGAATCTGAAACTCTGCGCAAAAATCTTCGACGAACTCGGCAAATCGGATCGCATCTTCGTCAAAGACGGCGATATTTCCAGAGGTTTGGTAAGCAATGTGGACTTCGTGTCCCTGCTCGACCAAGCGAATCAAAGTTCCACCCATCGAAATCACATCATCGTCAGGATGTGGGGAGAAAACGATGATGCGTTTTGGAAAGATATCGTCACGATGCCCCGGGCGGTCACCAACTTGTTTCGCATGCTCTGGCTTACCCCCGGGCCACCCGGTGATTGTCGATTGCATGTAACGAAAGACTCTCAAATTAATGTCATATGCATTCCCATGGGCTGCCAGCAGGTCCTGAAGGCCCTGCTCGTTGTAGTCCGCATCGGTGAGCTTGAGTACGGCTTTCCCAAGTTCCTGCGAGAGATCGATCACGGCTCTTCTGATGGTCTCGGGATTCCAGCTGACTTCACCCAAAAGCCATGGCGCCTGAGATCTCGTCAGGCTCGAGGAAGCTGCTTCATCCAACAGGAAGTGAGTGTCAGGGTGGTCTTGTAGAAAGGTCGCGGGGATCGTCGTATTGGCATAACCTTCGATGGTTTTCGCGACAATGTCGGCCTTACCTTCACCAAACGCGAGCAAGAGAATCCGTTTGGCCTCCAGAATCGTACCCACACCCATTGTGATCGCATAACGGGGAACATTTTCCGCTCCGAAGAAGTCACTGGCGGCGTCAGTACGGGTGACGCAATCAAGGGTAATCATCCTCGTTCTGGTCGCTCGATCCGAGCCAGGCTCGTTCAAGCCAATATGGCCGGTACGATTAATGCCCAGCAGTTGAATATCGATACCCCCGCACTCATGAATCAGTTGCTCATACTGGTGGCAGTATTCAGCGACATCCCCTTTGGAGATGGCTCCATCAGGGATGTGAACGTTGCTGGGTTGGATGTCAACGAGATCGAACAAATGCTCGTGCATGAATCGAGCAATGCTCTGCAACTCAAAAGGTTGCATTGGAAAATATTCATCAAGGTTGAAGGTAATGACGTTGGCAAATGAAACCTCGCCATTTCTGTGCATGCGCACCAACTCATCGTAAACATTGACGGGGGTAGATCCGGCCACAAGTCCGAGGACACACATCTGCCCTTTTGAGGCTTTGTCACGTATCAGTTCCGCAATTTCTCTAGCCGCTGCGACACTGGCGTCCGATGCGCGACTGAATACGCGACAGGGGATCCGTTCATTGGGGAATTCAATCACGTTGTTATTACCTGTTGTGCGACAATGGCTGCTCCAATGACACCGGCATCGTTACCGAGTGAAGCAAATTCTACTGTCAAATTGGTACCGACTTGCTCGAGAGTGGTGTCGTTGATCGTATTTTGTACGGTTGCCAGAAATCGTTGGCCCACCTTGGATTGGTTGCCACCGAAGGTCATCGCTCCGCCCAGCAAGACTACATCGGGATCGATCACCTGAGCCAGTTGACCGATTGCCTGGCCGAGATATTCGGCGGTTTGATCAACCACGGCGGCGCACAAGTCACAATCAGCTTGTGCTCGTTCGGCAATATCTCGTGGGGTGATATCGCCTGTTGACAATAGCGTAGTGATGTCGGAGTTTTTTGCTGCCTCTGCTAATGACTGCAACTGTGCCAGCACTCCTTTCGATCCTGCGTACGCTTCCAAGTGACCACGTTTGCCACAAGTGCAGGGAAGGGCATTGCTGCCAAATCTGATTGCGATATGACCAAGCTCTCCAGCACAACCGTGATCACCACCATAGGGAGATCCATTGATCACCAGACCGCAGCCCACGCCTGTGCCGAGCGTTACCAGCGCCAGCGACTTGTTTCCCAGCGATCTCGACGCGTGCTCTGCGTAGGCTGCAGAATTCGCATCATTGACCACTGCGTTTGGCAGATCTCTCGCGTCGCCAAGCATCTGCCGCAGACGCTTTCCACGCCACCCCGGAAGGTTCACAACTTCGCGAAGAACTGATTCTTGTGTATCAAGCACACCGGGGACGGCCAAACCGATACCAGCTAAGGTGAAACGGTCGCTACCGAGGACAGACAACTCACGATCAGCAAAAGCGATAGCCGCGTCAAAGACGCGTTCGGGTGTGCCGAGTTCCGGAGTTGGTAACGTATCCTTGGCATGTACTGTACCCGTTGAATTAACAAGACCAAGTTTGACATTGGTTCCGCCAACATCGATCCCAAGAAATAAGGCTCCCTTGGAGAGTCGGGTCGTGGCACTGATCGCAGATTCGCTATTCATAAACGCGGTTGTAGGGCTGGCTAGGGAATCCCATCAGTTCACGTGAAAATTGATCAAATTCGCCGCAAGCGAGTGATCGAGCACGTCAGCATGATCTTGTGCCTGATTCACTCTCAATGCACAGGACCCAGCAGAGGAGTATCCTGTTCTGGTACTCTCCATCCTAATCAAAAACTGATTGCTGCGGCATATGAGTCTGGGAAACTGGCCGGCATGACGCAAAAAGAGTTGGTGGTAGTTAAGTCGAGTACTATTTGCATCGCACACGGCAGTTTCGATTCCCCGATCACCCCCAAGCAACGTGACCCCCCGATGCGATCCGCACCGGGGGATTTGTGTGGCCTGACTATCCCCCGCTGGTTGCAGAAGTGTCGTAGTCACTCGCCGGCCACATCAGACTTTGATTCAAGGATATGAGTAACAGTTGGCACAACACATCGGAGGATGAGTTTCGATTTGTGGATGCACAAGTGACTGCGATTGGACCACGTTGGTCGGTCGTCACTGCATTACTGATTCAGGCCGTCTGGAAGTCGGCCTGCTGCTACTTCTTCATCCCACTGATCCATGAGGGGCCAGCTTTCCGCGAGCGTACCGAAGTCGGCCATTTTCAAATAGCTACGCACTCTTTCAACGGTGGCATCAAGAAAATCACGATCATTGGCGAAGATTGGGCCGTGGCTGGGGGCTAACCATTTCACATCACTGTCACGGATTCGTTCTAGCGATGTGACAAAGTCTTTGATGTCGCTTCCATGATGTGCGTCGATGGCTCCAATGCATCCGTCGCGATAGATGTTGTCACCACTAAGCAGAACATCTCCAATGCGGAATGCAAGTTGACTGTTTGTGTGACCAGGTGTGTGCCAAACTTCAACTTTGAGCGAACCTACTTCGATGACATCTCCATCATTGACCTGATGTTCGATCTCGACAGGAGGCATTGCCATGCTCAGATCTTGTGCGGCGATTTCAGCGAGCGTGATCAGCGTATCACCAGACTGGAGAGGTGCCACGGCATTGGGGTGGGCCGTGACTGATGTCTTTAACAATTGCTTGGCTTTTGCGAGGCCTTGAGTGTGATCCACGTCTGCGTGCGTAGCAACGACAGTTTTGCAGCGTGATAGGGGGAAATCAATTTGTCGAATGATTTCGATAAAATCCTCCACCGTTTCTTCGTATCCGATATCGATCAAGATCCACTCGTCGCCATCAAAGACAAGGTAGACATTGCACCCGAGAACTTCCCCTGCCTGAAAGTTCAGTTCGATAATTCCCGGGAAAATCTGTTTGCGGGTCAGCATGGTATTCGTTGGAAAGATAGGAGGAAAACGTCGAGTGATTGTACGGTGAAAATGAACAATTCTGTAGCCCACCTTTGTCGCAGGGTGCTCGACAATTCACCGCAAAGGCGATATTTCGGTGTTTCTGGGCCGGCTTCTGCTACAAGATGTCAGCCAAACCATGCTGGTAGGTTGGAAAATACAGGTTGGAGACCAGATCGCGTTTCATTCTGCGGTTCCAGACCCGTTTATTACTCTCCGATCTTATACTTACCGAAGAACCGGCTTCTGCCGTCACAAATTGTGGTTTTTCTGATCCGGTTTGCCGGGCAATTTCCTCGTAAAACTGTGATCGCACAATGGGGCGGTCATCGCTCACGACGTAAAGACGCTGGGTGCGTTTGCGGAAAACGGAGTCAACAGCCTGAGCCGCATCTTCCACATGAATCAGATTCAGAAACCCCTCTCTTGGCGAAGCGATGGGCCTTCCGGCGATGATATTGGCTGCCCGAGGAATGCGACCGGGGCCGTAGATGCCTGATAGTCGCAGGATTGTCCATTCCGATTCGGGACGCATTTGGTTCAATAATGCTTCCGCCATCAAGTGGGCACGCCCACCATCACGGTGGGGCCTTGTTGGGCTCGTTTCATCCACCCAAACGCCATTTTGTTGATGGTAAACACCGGTGGTGCTGATGTAGCAGATCTTCGTTTTCGGACTGATTACTTGGAGTAGGTTGCGCAGGCCACCAACTTGGGAGTCAAAGCGATTATGAGAACTGTGCCGGTCGTAGCTGACGCATATCACGATCTGTTTGACGTCAGGAAGGTTTGCCAGCGTTCGCCTGTCGGTCCAATCAGCGACAATCGGATGAGTTCCTTCAGTGGCAAGTTGCTCCTGCCTTTGGGGGCGACGAGTGGTTGCATAAACCTTGTCTCCGTTACGAATTGCCTGTTGCGCTACCCGACGACCGAGGTAGCCGTAGCCAAAAATCATGGTTTGAACCGAAACATCGCTCATTTCAGGCGGTTTTCCTAAAAGGATGGGACACTTTTTTCAGGGATCTTGAATAGTGGTTATAATGAAACGTGTGCCTGAGGAAAGGTACGTGATCGCTAACTCCGCGTCGCGATTCGAGGCTGCTTTGAATATTTACAACTTGAAATTATCCGTCTGCGGCAAACAGGTTTTGCGTGCCGTAGTGGTTGTCTTTCTGCTCTTTGGCTTTTCCGTCGTCGCCCAGAGACTGCAAGCCCAGCCTCCTTCGCTGGCAAAGGCGAGCGTGGCGGACCCGCCCAGTGGCACAATGGTTCCAGTGCCCAGCGAACTTCAGGGGATTTTTACTTTCGGCAAAGTACCGCAATCCCTTGACCAGTTGAGGTTACTTGAACAGCAGTTCGGGCGGGTGTCTGAGGCAGCGAAGCTTTGCACTGTGAGCGTCAAGATTGGGCAGTCGCAGGGTTGTGGCGTGATCATTGATGGCGGCGGCAAGGTGCTCACTGCTGCCCATGTGGCGATGAGGCCCAACAAACCTGCCACTGTCATCCTTGCCAATGGGCGGCGTCTGAAAGCGACGACGCTTGGCTCGAATAAAAATGTCGATGCGGGCATGTTGCAGATCAACCCAGACCAAAACGAGGGAGAGGATTGGCCACACGCTACGCTAGGCAGCAGTGACAAGCTGACCAACGGTATGTGGTGTATCGCAACGGGTCACCCAAGTGGTTTTGATCAGAAGCGAGGCGTCGTGACTCGTGTGGGGCGTATTTCCAGAGTCAACCGCGCCGCGTTGCGAACTGATTGTGCCTTGATTGGTGGTGACAGCGGAGGTCCTTTGTTCGATTTGTCCGGCCAACTGATCGCGATTCACAGTCGGATTGGAAACGACGTCGAAGAGAATTTACACATCCCGATTGATAACTACAGCAAGTCGTGGGAACGTCTTGTTGCAGGTGATTTCTGGGGTTCACTACCAGGATTTCGTCCTGTGCTTGGAGTGCAGGGAAAAACCGGTGAAGGGAAGGCTGTGATCAAGACCGTTCGGGCCGGTTCTGCGGCCTTGAAGGCAGGGATTAAGGAAGGGGACATCATCCAGAAGTTTGGAGATCGACAGATTTCAGATTTCCAGTCATTGAGGGAGGCCGTTGGGGAGACGATGCCGGGTGAGAATGTTCGCGTGCAGGCTTTTCGTGAAGGATCCATCGTCTTTTTCCGGGTGGTGATCGGGCGGGGCGAGTAAGGCGAGTAGCGAAAGACTGAAAGAAAATTCGGATTGGGATTGGACAACGATGGTGAATTGCAACATGCGATCTTACGCGAAGAAATTTCTGTTTGGTGCCATGGCAATGATGTTGGCAGCCGAAGCGAATCCATCGCGGGCACAGTTTGCAACTCTCGCACGTCGCGACAATGCATCCATGATGCAGTTGGTTCAGCCGATCGCTGAGAAAATTTCCGGGTCCGTTGTGCAGGTTTACAGCGGTGATCGCCCGGTCGCTCTGGGAACCATTGTCGCTGAGGATGGATTCATTTTAACGAAGCGGAGTGAATTAAGTGGCGATCCGATCCGCGTTCGTCTGAGTGATGGACAACTCTTGCCCGCACGTGTTGCTGCTGTGCGGCGAAGTAATGATCTGGCAATGTTAAAGATCGATAGTGATATCACGGTGAAGCCTGCTGAGTTCGCAGGTGAAGCACCACCGGTGGCGAGCTTTGTGATCAGTGTGGGGCGGAAGTCCAAGCCGATAGGATTGGGTGTGATTGGTGCCGAACCGCGGCGAGTTTCTCACATGGGGCGACTGGGCGTGTATTTGGCGAAGGGCCGACTAGAAGCACTGGTACGTCGTGTATTTAAACACAGTGGGGCTGAGGAAGCCGGTTTGAAAGAAGGGGATCTGATTGTTGCGATTAATGGCAAACCCGAAGGTACTCGTCTGGGTGTCATGGCAACGCTTCGCGGGATGTTTCCGGGAGAGAGCGTTCGCCTGACGATCACTCGGGATGATCCTGTCAAAGAATCCACTACGATGGATGTTGATGCTTTCATTCGTGACATGACCGTGATAGGAGAGTCCGAGAGCGATGCGCGAGTTAACGGGCCGAGAAATGTACGCTTGTCTGGTTTCGATCAGGTCATGCAGCACGATACTGTGCTGGACCCTGATGAATGTGGTGGGCCTTTGCTGGACACGCGAGGAAATGTGATCGGGATCAATATCGCCCGCGCTGGACGCGTTGTGAGTTATGCTCTGCCCGCTTCGTTGATTCTGCCTGAGATGGTTAGCATGCTTGCTGAAGCGCGTGCCGCCAACCGCTGATCTGAGGACGTGCATTGAGAACGTGCACTGGATTGGGTTCATTGCAAAGATCAATTCCAGCGCTGGTTTTCGTGCTCAGTTGAAAATTCTCTGCATGATGGTGACATCACACCACTTGTCCTCCATTCGGCCAATTTCCCGCTGTACTCCGACGATCTCGTATCCATGCCGTTGGTGAAACGAGATGCTTCGGTGGTTGTCACTGATTATTTTGGCAACGGCATGGTGTAATCCTGCTTCTCGGCAATGCTGTTCGATTTGAGTTTGCAACAGGTCCCCGATACCACGTCCGGTGGAATCGGGGTGAAGGTAGATAGCGGTCTCGCATGTGTACCGGTATCCATGGCGGGCGCTGTGAGGTCTCACAGCCGACCAGCCGCGGATCTGGTGATCAACCGCGGCAACGAACCATGCATCAGGAAGTGGCTTTTCAATGAGCTTGCCGACTTCGCGGGCTGTCCATCGTTGCGTATCGAAGGTGGATCCTCCGATTTCGATATGATGGTTGTAGATATCGGAAATGGCAGTCGCGTCTCTTGCGACAGCCTTTCGCACTTGTGCTTCAATCATGCTTGCAGACTGCTATCACTTGGTCGCTACTTGTTTTTTGGTTGATCCAGTATGTTTCCATGGCCAGTGTATTTCCATAACCAGCGTATACTCTCACCAATCTGCGATTCGTGGTGCTCGGTTGCCAGACCATCGTGATCGAGTCCTCGCATGACAACTTTTCTGAATGGCCCACCGTATTGTTCCAGCATTTCATTCTGAAAATCGATCGGAACAAGTGTATCGAGTTCCGATTGCAGAATCACTGCAGGCAGGTTGACTTTCCCGGCTGTTTTCATTGTGTCCATGGAGTCGCATAGATCGGCAACCACCGGATTGATCAGTCCAAAGTGTGGGTAGGGTTTTGCTGCCCGCTTGATGACACGTCGCAGTGGGGGTGGGTTGCGAAGTATTAACCCTGTGCGGCTCGGATCCGGTGCATGGGTAGCTGCAATATGGAGAACACTGGCACATCCAAGGCTGTTTCCACACAACCAGATGGAAGTTTCCGGACCTGCTTGCCTTTGGGTGACTGCGGTCCAGAAATCTGACGCCGCGCAGGCCATGCTTGAGAGGCTTGCTTGTCCACTGCTGGCTCCGTATCCGGGAGGGTTCCAGGTCCAAATGGCCGATCGTTTTGATTCGAGCATTGAGGTTGGAAATGCAGTTGATCGTTCTGCACGCCCCGCGGTTCCGGGGAATTTGAGGACAAGTAGTTCGGGTCGCTCGGAGCCATTGTAGTTCTGTTGGACAAAACACTCGATTGCGTCCGATTCACATGGCAGCATCACTCTTTCCATGTGCGGTGCCTGAATCGGGTGCTGCGATGGTCGCAGCACCATCCGATCAAGCAGGTGCCGCCGGAAAGAGCGAAGGGGTCGCCGCAGCATGATGAAGGTTTGACCTCAAGTTCAGGGCTTGCCTCAATGGACACGTTGTCCCGGCAGAGCGCCATCATCGACACTCAAAATGAATACGTCTGCACCACCTGGACCGGCAGCTGTTACCATGCCTTCGCTGAGCCCAAAACGCATCTTACGGGGTTTCAAATTGGCGACCATGACAACCAGTCGTCCCACGAGGTTTTCGGGTTCGTAGGCAGCTTTGATTCCCGCGAACACCTGCCGACGCTCTTCGCCACCAAGACTGAGTGTCAGCTTCAGCAGTTTATTCGCTTCGGGGACGTGCTCAGCACTGACCACACGGGCGACCCTGAGGTCTATTTTGGCGAAGTCATCAATGGTGATTTCGTCAGCGAGCGGTTCATCTTTGAGCGGTTGGTCACTATCGTTAAAGGCAGGCTGATTTTCTGCTGCCGCATCTTCGGCTGCCAAGTCTTTGCTTTCTTCGATCATTTTTTTCAAGTCCTCAGGTTGTACTCGATCCATCATACGTTTGAATTTTGATACCGGGGTTCCGACCAAAGGCTCTTTGCTTTGATCCCACGACGTAATTTCCTCACCCAGCAAGTCCCCACATTGCGTCGCCAGGTCCGGCAGGACTGGGGAAAGATAAACAGCAAGCTGACGAAACAGATTCAAAGCCACGGTGCATGTATCTCTTAATTCATCGGTTCGCTGCTCATCTTTTTTCATTTCCCATGGTTTGGCATGCTCGACATAGGGATTTGCTGCATCAGCCAATTCCATGATCTTGCGCATCGCCTTGGCGTATTCGCCAGCTTCATAGGCTGCGGCAATGTCGTCACCCGCAGCAGCAGCTGTCGCGAACAGGCCACCATCATCGGGATAAGTGGCGGAGAGCCCGGTTTTGTTGGCAAACTTGCCGACGCGACTTGCAAGGTTGACGACTTTGCCCACCAAATCGCTATTCACTTTCTCTGTGAATTCATCCACTCCCCAATCCAAATCTTCTACACGCGAGGTCAACTTGGTGGCGTAAAAGTATCGAAGACACGAGGGATTTGCATATTTCAGGTACATCTCTGCAGAGACCAGTGTCCCATCCCGTTTGGACATCTTCCTGCCATCGACATTCAAGAAACCGTGGATATGTACCTTGGTGGGCATGTTGTACTGTGCTGTTTTCAGCATGCCGGGCCAGAAGAGTGTGTGGAAGTAGGTAATGTCTTTGCCGATGAAGTGGTGAATCTCGCAATTCGGATCTCGCCACCAGTCCGCTAGCTGCTCCCCATTGGCGTGACACCATTCTCGCGTGCTGGCAATGTAGCCAATGGGAGCATCGAACCACACGTACCAGTAGTTACCTGGGGAATCCGGTATTTCAAATCCAAAGTAAGGCGCTGGTCTGCTGATGTCCCAGTCACGTAACTCCTCTGCCAGAAAATGTCCCTTCAAGTAGTTGGCGACTTCGCTTTGAAGAGCGCCGCTCGTTTCGACCCAGTCGTTCAGGAAGCCATGAAGCTTTTCTAATTGGACAAATAAATGATTGGATTCGCGAAGCACCGGGGTAGCACCGCTGAGCGTGCTCTTGGGGTCAATCAGGTCTGTTGGATTGTAGGTGGCACCGCACGTACAGTTGTCACCAGCCTGGTCCGGTAGACCACAGGTTGGACACGTGCCACGCACAAAGCGATCCGCAAGAAAAGTCTCTGCTTCTGGATCAAAGAGTTGTTCGATTGAGCGTTGGGTAATCAGATCAGCATCACGCAGTGATTGCCAGAATTCTGCGCAAATTTCACGATTGGCATCGCTGTTGGTACTACCGTAATGATCAAATTGGATTCCAAATCCAGAAAAGTCACGTTGATGGGCCTCACTCATATCGCCAATCAGGGCTTCTTCGCTTCGCCCCTCGCTTCGGGCGCGAATCATGATTGCCGTACCGTGGGTATCATCAGCACAGATGTAAATGCAGCGATTCCCCCGCATTTTCTGAAACCGAACCCAAATATCAGTTTGGATATATTCGACCAAGTGCCCGATGTGAATTGGGCCATTGGCGTAAGGAAGCGCGCTGGTGACGAGAAGTTTACGTGTCATGAATGAATGCAATTGAGAAACAGGGGCAGCCACGGAATTGTACTCATCTGAGACACTTCATACGACGGCATGGTTTGGGTTGAGGGCACGAAACAATCGGTTCCCACGAACTCTTATTGAAGCTGGATTGGAAAAACCGAGAAATTCATGCCTTAATTGAAAAAAAGTCTCAAGTTTCGAGGTCCCCTTGGTGTTTGATCTTGCCTTCCCATGGGCTTGTCGTCGACTATCCACGCAGCGGTGGGATGCGGATGGCATTCGACCTGACAGTGCTTTTTGAATGGCAGGATGCCTGATCAAAAAGTACGGTTCATGCACACTCTGTCCATGGAGGGGCGAGCGAGATGAGATTGATTTCTGCACTGCTGGTTGCCAGTTTTTTGGGGCTTTTTACTGCATTTCAGGCTGCTGCGGCCAGTGATGCGATTCTGCTCGATTTCTCATCTGCCCATTGCGCTCCCTGTCAGGCAATGAAGCCAACTTTGGCTCAACTTGCTAGCAAGGGTGTTGCCATTCGACACGTGGATGTCGTCACAGAACCACATTTGGCAGCTCGCTATGGCATCCGTAAAACTCCCACCTATGTGGTAATGTCGGGTGGTAAAGAAGTGGCCAGATTGATTGGACAGCAATCAATGACGGCTTTGCAGGCCGCGCTTGCCAGTAATCCATCGGGGCCTCGAATTCCGACGCGAGCAACGACTCCCTCATTGCAAAACATTGCGGCTCCTGCAACGCGTCTTGCTCCGCTTTCAGGTGGAGTACCAGCGGCAAGTGTCAGTCCAGCGTCTGCGATTAGCGAAGCAATGCCCACCGTCTCACTTGCTCAAGCGATTGAGATTGCTCGTGCGGCAACGGTACGCCTCAGGGTGCATGATGGACAGGGTTATGGTGCAGGTACCGGGACAGTCATTGATACCAACGGTGATCAGGCGTTGGTGTTAACGTGCGGGCACCTGTTTCGTGAAAACAAGGGACAGGGGAAAATTGAAATCGATTTGTATATCGGTGGACAGACTCAGACTGTGATGGGTGAATTGCTCGATTACGATGCTGATACCCATGATGTTGCACTCGTTGCGATTCGCCCTGGCTTTCAAATGCAGCCAGTCCAAATGTTTCATCCACAGGAACGGGTGCGTGCTGGCCAAACCGCATTCAGTTTTGGTTGTGATCGCGGCGCTGACCCTTCGCGGCGCGACACTCGGATCACCGGCGTTGACAAATATGATCAACACCTTGGAGTCTCCAACCTCGAGATTGCTGGTGCCCCCATTGATGGTCGAAGTGGCGGCGGATTGTTCGACGAGACAGGCCGGTTGATTGGTGTTTGCAATGCCGCCGACTATGAAGGTGATGTGGGGATCTATGCTGGACCTGGTTCTGTCCAGTGGCAGCTTGATAAGGCAGGTTTGTCTGCCATTTACAAGCGTGCTGGCGACCCTCAGACACGTTTAGCTTCACTGCAGTCAGGGAATACAGGCTTTGATTTGTCTTCTCGTGTGGAATCAGTTGGTCCGCAAGCAAGCCGTGGAGCTAGTGGTATTGCACAGACCGCTTTGGTGCCCCCCGGTGCTGCGGTAACCACCGATCATGAAGTGATTGTGATTGTTCGAGATCGAAGCAACCCGACGGTTCCAACCCAAGTCATGACACTGAACCAGCCATCCGCTGACCTGATGCAGATGATTCAGCAGCAGGCAAAGTAGGATTTGGATTTCAGGCCGGTGATCTGTTCAACTAGAGTAGGTTGCTAGTTAGCCGGCTTGACGTCTTCTGATTTCACCGGAAATTTGAACTCACTTACAACGTCTCCGTTGACCTTGCGATGTTGCAGTGTGAGTTGGCACTGCTTACCGGTGTACTTGATTTCACCAGATAGAAATCCGCCGGCAACACGCAGGAAGCGATGAACGGGACGTTTATCGTCGGGTTTCCATCCCAGTTGATGCTCTTCGCTACCCGGCCCACAACCGAATTCCCACAAATCGGATTCCTTATCATGGGACGCATATTGCCAGTGGCGATCACCGCAAAGAACGATGAGACCCTTGTATTGAGCCAGTTTGTCTCGAAGCTCTTTTCCCTCATGGGCAAAAATATTGTTGGCGTGATTGTCTTTCTTGTTCTTTCGATCCGGACCAACGATGGGTGTCGGGCTGAACACCAGTTTGAATTTTGCCTCTGAAGCGTTCAGTGACTTGAACAGCCATGCCTTCTGTTTTTCTCCCAGAATGGTTTTTTCAGGCCCATCCGCTAACTTGTTGGGACTTCGGAAATCACGCCCTTCCAAAAACCAGACTTGAAGATTTTTTCCCCAATGGACTGTTTGGTAACGTGGGTCACGGGTTGGAAATTGTTCCTGATTGAATAACTTCACGCCCTCTTCAAAATTGACAGAACCGTAGGTCTCACCAGGAGAGCAATCGTTCTTCAATGTGTCATGATCATCCTTTAAGAAGTAGCTTGTCGTGTTTTGGTAAAACGCCCGATTGCTTGGCAATGCGAAAATTCGACCCCATTTGAATCTCATCAGTTCCACCGTCATCGCCCATGGACTTGGTTTGTCGTAGTATTCAATGTCGCCAGCGTGCACCACAAAGTCGGGATTGATTTTTATCATTGCCGGGTAAATTTTGTGCCCGCGAAGTCCGTCATCACGGCGAAGGAAATCATGACAGGTCGTCATGCAAAATTTGACATTCTTTTTTGCATTAGCTGCGGGAGCCGTTTCAAAATGTCCGCGCAGGACAGCGTTTGGTGTGGGATCACCAGCGATCCGTGCCTCCACAATGGCGGCGTATCGGGTTCCCGGTTTGAGGCCTTTGAGTTGCCACTGGGCAGTGAAGTCCTGTGCGGCAACCGTACGTTTCCAGTTCGTCTGCTTGGGTGTTCGACGTTGCATTTCGGGAAAGTAGGTCAATCGGACCTCGCCTTCAGCCCCTGGACACGCCCCAAACATGTCGTCCAGAGCTGCATCCTTGGGTAGTTGGGCAGCAAGAATCTGTTCAGAATCTGTATTCCTGGAAAGCCTTGATGCATCTTTTGAAGAGAGAGTAACGAACTTGCGTCCCTGTTTATTCATCTGTTTGTGACGTGTTGTCCGTGTCCATAACACGATTGAACTCTGGTCCGCCCAACTGTTCCTCATTCCATTGGCCAGGAACGGGCCCGTCGACGGACCCGGAACTTGTTCACTCGGTGTTTTGATTTCGGTAAATCGAAAGTTCCGGTAGGCCGCGTTGCCACCATGATCTGTAAGCATGATTCGATCACCGGCGACCGGTTGGCCAAAATTATCGAGTCCCCAGAATTTACTGACCGCCAAGCTGGCTTCCCATACGGGACCAGAAGTAGAAATCTGCGTTACCAGATCGCCGTTGAGAAAGTGCCGCAAGCTCGATCCATCGGCAACGATTTTTGCTGTATTCCATTCACCAATTGGATTCAGGGTCTTGGTGGATGAGGGGCCTGTTAAGTCATAGATCGCGGCAGTTGAGCCCTTGCTCGAGGCGGTTGGATTATCATCAATGATCTGATACTCGATACCGTAATACTTCGATCCGTATTTGCGGACACGATATTTCAGTCCGGTATTGGTTTTGGCATCAAGCTTCCAGTCGAACGTAAGCTCAAAGTTGGGCGGGAGTGGACGACTGACAAGGCTCCCTTTGCCCCCCTGCGGACGTACTAACCGGATCTCCCCATCCGCGAATTCCCAACTATCCGCTGTTGCATTCTTGTCAGCGGGTTGCCAGAAATCCGGTTGTGTCCAGTCAATTGGGAGCTCTTCTGGATTCGGATTTTCAGTTTTTTCTTGCCCGATGCTGAGTTCGGGACGAAGAAAATAGAAGCAGAACAGGGCAATGGGGAACGCGATATAGCGAAGGAAATTCATCAATGACGTCTCGTGGGAAAGGTTCCTGAAGAAGTAGGAATTCTAGCCCGAATTACATCACTGGTGGATTTTGCTGGAAACAGAAAATGAGAAGCCTGTCGCCATCACTGCCGCTCATCCAATCGGTGTTTGAGTGAGCGGTTTATCGCAGCGGGATTGTGTTCTTGCAGTGCCGTCGTTCGCAACAACATCGGCTCACGCTTGTTATCGTTGAAGCTTGACTTTCTGACGCGAAAACGGTGTCGAAAAGTGGGAAAGTGCGAGTTCAAGAGCATCCAACTCTTCGGACAGCCAAACGCCAAATTCATCACGTGATTGGCGGCTTAGGGTCGCTGTCAGGTCATACCAGTGCTCGCCTGTCGCCATGGTGGCGGCTGAGGTTGTATTCGCGTCGGTTGGAATGGGGCTTGAATGGGTCATCGGAGTGATCTCCGTTTGGTCTGGTGTAACGAGTCGAGTTGAGCCACATGACGTTGCTGAACTGAGTTTGGTTTGTTGTCAGTAGAGAGTTCCATGGGGGAAGTAAGGTTCAATGCAAGCCGCATACCGCTTTAGCTCTGCGTCTTGCCAGTTTTTGATAAATCGTTTTTGGTAAACAGTTTATGACCCACAACCAGTGAGGCGGGCTGTTGGGCATGTTGCGGCTTGGCAGCATGATTGTTGCGAATACGAAACGAACACCGTGATCGTGGTTAAATCGGTCAACATGGCCTTTCAGTGTAACTGAAGGCCCTTATTTAGTCAATAAAGAGAATAAGAACGCCCTTGGAGGGCTTGGTTCGATATTAGTGCCAATCTTGACGTGGCTATCACATCGGTTAGCGGGAAAGAAATCCGGGTTTGAGGATTTTTTGGGTGAATTGCCCCAATATCCCGATAAACGGAGCGAATGGAGGGGGGTTGGAACGGCGTCAAAGGCAAGTCGGCTTTTTCGTCGGTTCCTATCAGCCACCCCTTCGAGGAAACTTCAATGATTAAAAAAATGATGATGGCAGGGGGGGCGTTGGCTCTCCTTTCGAGCCTTAGCTTTGGTATTCCACTGTTCAGTTACGCGCGTTGCGGGGTCAGTTGGCTTCAGGAATCTGCCAGCGATGCGATGCCGTTGGAGTGGGAATTGAAGCGAGCGCGTCAGATGATTGCTGATTTGAAGCCGGAGATCGAGGTGAACGCGAAACGCATTGCACGTGAAAAAGTTGAATTTGCCAAGTTGGAAAAGCAACTGGATCAGACAAATGAGCGACTCGCCAAGACTCAAAATGACATCGAACGTTTGAGTGAAGATTTACGAAGCGAGAATGACTATTACAGTTATGGGGGGCGGACCTACACGTCCGTTCAAGTTCAAAATGATCTTGGAAATCGTTTCAAGCGTTTCAAGACGCGTCGTGCGACTGCAGAAAAGCTGGGACAAATGTTATCGGCGCGAGAAGCCTCGCTACAAGCTGCACAGGAACGCATGGAAGGCATGCTGAGTGCAAAGAGTCAACTGGAAGTAGAAGTCGAGAATCTGCAGGCCCGCGTTGGAGCCTTGCGTGTCGCACAAACCAGTAGCCAGCTCAATCTGGATGACAGTCAATTGGCCCGCACTCGTGACTTGTTGGACGAGATTGCCACCAGGATTGATGTCGCGGAAGAGACGATGAGTATTGATGCTGAGTATTTCAGTGAGATTGACCTCGATGAGCCTGATGATGACAACCTGCTGGATGAGATATCTTCGTATTTCGAAGGCCCACAAGGTCAGCAATCTGAATCCTACGTGGCAATTCAAATCGACTGAACTCAGTCGTTTGCACTTCGCTTTACTTGGTTTTTTCCTCTCTGACACAGCAGGCTGATCCGTGTCGGTACTTAAGCCCCATCAGAAAAATCAAACACCTCCAGCATCACGCTGGAGGTTGTGGATTGATGGTTGTGGTGGTTATTTGCTGCTGACGGGAGTGCAATGGAGTGTCGGGGGATTGAGTCGAGCGTCCAATGCGGACATTTGTGTTCGGTCAGACTGGCCGCGTTTGGCGGGGCAGATCTCGCGGCAGGGAGCTGATTATTTCTGGCAGGGTCGGAGTTCATCAGATTCAAAGATATTGTTAATCGATGGAATGCCCGTTCCAGTTCAAGGTTCAGCGTTGATGGTCTTGGGAAAACCAAGTCAGCTATCGGACACTGTCGTACTTTCGCTCAACGCGCCGCATCGTTTCGACCAACATGTTGATGGTGTTGTCTTGGTGCGTGAGACAGTTCTCGTGGGGCCAGGCTCGGATTGCCATTTGAGATGCCGTGAAGCGAGTGATCGAGCCATCCTGCAGTTGAAAGACAATCAATGGTACGCCAAGGCCGGGCTGTTGGGTGATTTTCAGAGACTCGAAGTGGGGCAACGCGTCGTAATCCAGTCACTTGCGATGACACTGGAAATGGCATGAACAAGTCAGCAAAATCCCGGAATTCGCCAATACTGTCCGAGTCGCAGGAGGGTTCTGCGCCCATTCCCGATGCGTCTGATGCCTTGAACAATGTGGGAAATGGCGTCCCAGAGAAGATCACTGCGGATCAATCTCCTCGGAAACCTCGATTAATGAATACACTACTGGATAGACTGAAGGAGCGACCCAAGACCAAGGCTTTACCGGAAACCCATGTGGTCGACGCTCAGGCTGATTCCGGTCTGAAAATGGATTTCGATGTTGCGACCGAGTTCGGCGGAGGAAGTCGTGATTTAAACAAGCCCGATTCTGTACACCGAACTGATGATGATGCGGTTTGGCTGGGGGAAACTCAGGCTGGTGATTCAACGACGAGATCGATGACATTTATGTACCCTCCCGGATCGACACCTCTACCTCCTTACACGATTCGTCGTGGAATCGGCATGGGTGGTTTTGGAGAGGTTTACTTTGCCCTCAGCGACGCAGGCAAAGAGGTTGCTTTGAAGCGAATTCAACGCAATCTTGAAATTGAGTTGCGGGGTGTTTCCCAATGTTTGAATTTGAAACACCCCAATCTCGTGGCGCTCTTTGATATTTGTCGTGATTCAAACGATGAATCTTGGGTCGTGATGGAATACGTTCCCGGACTCAATCTTCGTCAGATTCTTGATGAGTCTCCGGAAGGATTGTCATTGTCCGAGGCGAACCGTTGGATTCGCGGTATTGGGGCTGGTGTCCATCACTTGCATTCGGCGGGTCTGGTACACCGTGATCTCAAACCGGGCAACATTTTTGATGATCTTGGTCAGGTCAAAGTAGGGGACTATGGGCTTAGCAAATTCATTTCGACCTCTCATCGTGCAGGGCATACTGAAAGTGTCGGGACATTTCATTACATGGCCCCGGAAATTGGGCGAGGTGAATACGGCCGTGAAATTGATGTTTATGCTCTCGGGATCCTTCTGTTTGAGCTGTTGACCGGCCAAGTTCCGTTTGATGGTGAGAGTTGTCATGAAATTATCGTCAAGCATCTGACTGCGATTCCGGATGTAAGTGGCATCACGGAGCCCTACCGATCAACCATTGCCCGATGTCTGGAAAAAGATCCGAATAAACGATTTGCATCTGTTGCGGATATGCTGTCTGCATTAGACGGCGATGGGACTGGGGCTCCGAGCATGCAATCTGTCGAGGCAACCGACCATCTCCCAAAACGAAACAGTCCTGATTCGCAGAAGTCATACGAGTTGGAGCCAATCGAAGCGATCCTGGTTGCACGTCCGGCAGAGCCAGCTTTGCCAAAGCAACCCGGTGCCAAGAACACGCAGCAGGATTTATTTGAGGAGCCAGTCGCCCGTGCGGTGCAAACGAGCTGGCACGACTTGAGTCGCTGGTGGATTGGAGATAGTCAGAATTCAGATTCCTATGGAAAGTTGATCCTGTTGCTGCTGCTGGGCCTGATTGCTCTCACTAATTTTGCCTGGTTGGTACCGGTCCTGAGTTTGACGGCGTGTGTTTATGTTCCCTACTACGTGCTTCGGAAGATGGTTCTGCATTCGAGGAGACAACCAAAGTATGCAGAGGCACAAAGATTGGCAGTTCAATACGCACCACAGCGCAAAGTAGTGTCGCCCATCGCTTGGTCCCACAGCATTCGAAATGAATTGCGTGCGAAACCAAGACTTAGCCGAATTGCCGAGCTGAATACATCCTGGATTGCCGCCATGCTGTCAGTCGCTGGCATTTCGCTGGTGGTTGGCGCCGTTGGGCTTTACAGTTCACCGTTGTATGTACACTCGATCGCACCTTTGGTTTGGGTTGCAGTCACAGTGCTTGGTGCAACGTTTGCCATTTTGGTTCTCGGGAAATTGTGGGAGTGCGATGAGGGTGAGCCACTGACACGCCGACTGGTTTTGGCGGGCGTTGGAGCCGGAGTTGGTTCTTTTGCCTATCTCATGGGTGACTTTTTGATGATTCCGTTGGGTGAAGGTTTAGTGCGGGATGTGACATCAACGGCTCTGTCGCCAAATCTCTACACGGATCTGTCCAGTGGGCCGCAGGAGCAAGGATTCGCGGACCTCTCTGTTCCAACACCAACGATGGCAGCCTTCATGGCGAATTTTGCCTTGTTGTTCGGGCTGCTGAGGTGGTGGAAGCCTGTTGACCCGTTGCGGCGTAAACGCCTGAGTCTGTGGTCGATTGCAGTTGCAGTTGTGGCTGCTTGGGGTGTGCATCAGCTGATCCCAATCTCGGCAGCCATGGGAATCATGTCTGCCGGAGGGATCGCAATCGCCGTTCAGTTATCAGCACCTTGGGTGAACCGTAGAGCAAAGCAAGCCAGTAATCTGCAACAAGAATCTGCTGAAAGTTTCGCTGTGAATACATCACATGGAGGATTCCGCAATGCATGATTTTCAGTGGAGAGCATCGTTCCTGGCGTCAGTTATTCTGTTTGGAAGCATGTCAGGTCGTCTCGTGGCGGAGCAACTGCAGGATGATTCTGGAGATAAAGTTGCATCAGTCACGGATGATCAGGATCCCCAAGAATTGTCCGTTGCTCCACTGGATCATATTGTTTATCCGGAAAGCCGTCCGGGCTGGATCAGTGATCCCGTGAAACAACAGGGGGATGAGGTGACGTTTGTTGTTGTGTCGGGACCCTGCGAAACATCAGAGGAAAGTAAGCGTGAAGTGAAGTTGATGCTCCGAGCGACCCTGTCAACTTTCATCCAAAATGTTACAGGTTCATTCGGGATGGACGATTTCTACCAGATCAGCGATCAGCGAATTGATAAGGATCTTACCCAGCGGCATTATTCCGGTGAGTTGATGGTTGGAGGAAACGCCCAGTATGAAGATGCTGTGGAAATCCGGATTTCAAAGGTTGAGCGGGATCGGATACTCAATGCCTGGAAGAATATCGAAGTCGTTCAACGAGTGAAAAAGCTCGGGGTGGTGGCATTTGGTGGTTTTATCACGCTGGTTGTGAGTTCGAGTGCCTTTGGCGTTGCGGTTCGCCGGCGGGAACGCAAGCAGAGTTCGCCGGGTGATTCTGTCTAACCGAAGCCTGCATCAAGTCCATTCGCGGAGCCACTTTTCCAGGATCAGAAGATTCCATAGTCGGTATCCATGATTTTGTTCGTTGGTTTCATGGGCACGAACAAGTTCTGCAATGGATTCTCGGCGGAAGAATGGATTGATCCGTGCATCATGTGCCAGCAATGTGTCATGCACCATTGGCTTGAGCTCATCACGAAACCAGTTCGCAATCGGTATCCCGAATCCCATTTTCTTTCGAGTGAAGATGGACTTCGGAATCATCGATCCAAATGTGTCCTGTAGGATCAGTTTGCCCCGTCGGCCGCGAAATTTCAGATTGACTGGAAGCGAGGCTGCAAATTCAACAATGCGGTGATCCAGAAGGGGTTGTCGCACTTCCAAGCCGTGAGCCATCGACGCAATATCGACCTTGGTGCAAAGGTCACACGGCAGGTAGGACAGAATGTCTGTAGTGGAGGCACGTGTCACCAAGTCCCGCCCAGCACTTTGCACCCACGTTGAATCCAGGAAATCAAACGGATCGTCACCGGGTAGCGATTCAAGGAAACTATCGGTGTAGATTGAAGCTCTCAGGGATTCGGGGAAAATCTGCAGCCAGTTCAAATATCGTCGCGCGGGGGGCTGGTCCAGTGCTTCCAGAAAACGTTTGCCTCTTCGTACCAGTGACTTTCTGCGGTTTGAGTCGGGTAGTTTTTGAATCAGTTGTAATCCGGGAATCTTGTGCACCGGGAACAGGTTTCGCAGTCGATTGCTGAGCCAGAGAGCACGATAACGTTCATAGCCAGCAAATAGCTCGTCGCCGCCATCTCCTGACAAGGCAACTGTCACTTCTGATTTTGTAAGTTCGGAAAGGTACCACGTCGGAACGGCTGACGAATCACCAAAGGGTTCGTCATAATGCCAGACCAGTTTATCAATCACATCGACCCCACTGGGCATCACCTCAAATCTTTGGTGTTGTGTACCAAGGTGATTGGCGACCTCAGCTGCGTATCCAGTCTCGTCAAAATCCGCAACGGGAAAGCCAATGCTGAAGGTGCGGATCGGGGTACCACTTTGCTCGTTGGCAATTGCAGTGATCAGTGACGAATCGATTCCTCCCGACAGGAACGAACCGAGAGGCACATCACTCTGCATCCGGATCTTGACGGAATCGGTCATGAGCTCGCGCAGGCGTTCGCAGGCAGTTTCGCCGTCAATCGGTTTTTCTACAGACGGATCGAAATCCCAATAGCGATGGATGTTCAGTTGGCCATTCTCATAAATGGCCATATGTCCTGGCGCGAGTTTCCGAACCCCTTTCCAGATCGTTCCGGGATGAGGCACGTATTGATAAGTCAGGAACTCGTCAATCGCCGCAGGGTCGATTTCCTGACAGACTCCGTCCACGGCAGCCAAAGATTTCAACTCACTACCGAAGACCAGTCGATTGTCTTTTACAGCATAGTAAAGTGGCTTTTGCCCGATACGATCACGTGCCAATACAAATCGAGTTCGCTTCGCATCCCAGATTCCAATCGCAAACATTCCGTTGAGGTGATTGAAACAGTCCGCACCATGGTCTTCGTAAAGGTGCAGAATTGGTTCCCCATCGCCGTCCGTTGCAAACTGATGTCCGTGGCCTTCGAGTCGCCGTCGCAGGGTCCGGTAGTTGTAGATTTCTCCATTGAAGACCATTTGCACTGTGCCGTCTTCGTTGGACATCGGTTGCCGGGCACCTTCAAGGTCGATGATGCTGAGTCTTCGAAAACCAAGCGCCACGCCAATTGGATTGCCGTAGGCGTCCTTTTGGGAGGTGTTGATCCAAGTTTGCGAGTCATTAGGACCACGATGCGAGATGGCATCGGTCATTCTGGTCAACACTTCGGGAGCGATGGACTGTCTCTGGTCGCTCCAGACTGCTCCCGTTATTCCACACATTTACCGCTCCTGGACATTCTCAACGTTATTTCATTCAAGAGTATGACTGCCGGGTCGAGCTTACGAAAGAGAGTTTTGAATCGCATCGCGACACTTGTCCATAATCAAGGGGACGCAGCTGAAATTTGCGGGATTGTGCTTGGAAAGCTGGGAAATATTGCGTAACGCTAACACCGCCCAAAGTTGCAACTGCGTGATTTCGCATGGCCCGGTGGATGCCTTGCAATGAATCGCATGATTCCGGTCGGCATGACGATGTCTGCTTGCTGATTCGCGATCAAGGTCTTGGAGTCCTGGTATACACTCGGGGTTAGCGCCCCTGTTTCCAAAACAGAAACCAATCCTGAGGTGCGTGCAAGAGAAGGCCGGAGAGGGAAAACGGAAGTCGGGTTGTTAATCCTTGGAATGAAAAAATTATCTTCACTGAATGGGTCAATTCTATGTTACGTGTTTTGAGCTTCTCTATTTTGGTGCCAATGCTGACTCTCGCATTGTCATTCAGTAATGGTACTTGCGCAGATGATCCAGAGTTGCCGATGAATCGCAAGCGAATTCAATTCAAGAGTTCAATGGATGGAACTATTCAGGAAGCCATTCTGATTGTCCCGGGCCCGACGGGGAAGGTTCAGAAACCTGTTCCACTGGTGGTCAGTCTTCATTCGTGGAGTGCTGACTTGACGCAGCGTAACGCTCTCGAAAACCTGGTTCACCGTCGCGGCTGGATCTATCTGTTTCCGAATTTTCGAGGTGCAAATCGCACACCACAGGCATGTGCCTCAGCGCTGGCACAGCAGGATATTCTCGATTCTATTTCTTCAGTGATCGATGACTATCAAGTTGATGAAGCCAGAATTTATCTGACGGGAACATCAGGCGGCGGCCATATGACAATGCTCATGGCAGCTCGGCATCCCAACCTGTGGCGCGCGGCTAGCGCATGGGTCGGCATTAGCGACCTTGTGACATGGCATGCACTTCACCGTAATACCAAGTACGGCAATATGATCGAACAGTGTTGTGGTGGAGTTCCAGGTGATTCGGCAGAAGTAGACGCGCAGTACAAAGCACGAAGTCCCATCACATATCTGGCGGACGCACGTGAAGTGGCGCTTGATATCTGCGCAGGACTCAAGGATGGGCATGAGGGTAGCGTTCCTATCAGGCATTCAATTAACGCTTTTAACATGATTGCAAAAGCCAGAGGTGATCAGCCGGTGACTGCGCTAGAAATCTCACAACTTTCACAGCCAGGAAAATTGGTGCAAGTCAAGGCTGGCGACGAAGGCTTTGATCCTACTTTCAATCGAAAGTTCTTTCTGCGACGTCGCAGCGGAAATGCACGATTGACTATTTTTGATGGCGGTCATGAAGGGATTGCCACGGCAACGATTGCCTGGTTTGAAAGTCATCCTTGAGCCAATCTTGCACTCGCTGTGGAAACATGTGGCTCGAAACGTGTGACCACTGGATGCTGGTGGGCGATTTGGCTGGGGTCCCTGTTCGGCGTGGCATTGGTCTGCCTGGTGACTTCTGCGTGTGCTGCTGTCTTCAGACACTTGCGATTGAACTTGCTCGTTGTTGGGTATTTGAGCACATCGTTAATGCAAGCAAATCACGGCAAAAAAACGCAGATACTGAACTTGTGTTTAGTAGTTTGTGGCGTTAGGTTGTTCCGCGTTGGCAAGGTCTGTGAATCTGGAGGTGAGCAAATGTTGGTGTTATCAAGGAAAGAAGGCGAGTCAATTGAGTTTCGTGATTTGGACGTTTCCGTTCGTGTCATTCAGTTGAAAAAATCCAAGGTGCAGTTGGGGATCGAGGCTCCTCGAGCGATTCAAGTGGA
>PKCN01000309.1 GCA_002862205.1 Planctomycetaceae bacterium
CACCTGCAGCAGACGGCACAGCACCTGCAGCAGACGGCACAGCACCTGCAGCAGACGGCACAGCACCTCCCGTGGCGGGAGATGGTCCGGACGCTGGTTCACCCACAACTCCGGCATCGCCGTAGTCCTGCTTCAGCTCAAATTACAATTGATCCGCCAACGCGGACACAACAACTCGCTCGTTCCCTATCTCTTCGAACCTCATGAAGTGGAATTCGCATGGATACTGATAAAATCAAAGACTTGTTTGTCTACAACTTCGAAAAGATGATTCTGGTTGTCGTCATTGGTGTAGCGGTTTTTCTCATCTACAGCGGATCACAGCAGCCAGTGTTCACTGCTGACAATGATCCCGATGATTTGAAGACAAAGGCCAACAATGTGAAGCGCGAGATTGACTTGGACCATAACGCCGTCGTGATTGATGGTGAGGGCTTAGCGGATCGTACGAGTCGACGGCCGATTTTTGATATCGTTGCAGCGACGGACCGGTCTGCGACCCGAGTGAATGACGGTGACTACAGACCAACGAAAAAGTGGGTGGCCGGCACCCAGTCCGGAAAAAAAATTCGGCGTAGGGATCCCCGGTTGGCACCGCCCGAAAGTTTGGTTGTGACTGCTGTGGCATCGGTGATCGCGATCCAAGCGGATGACCCTGACCTAAATTATCCGCTCATGGGATTGGACGCAGCGGATCCTATTGAGAAAAAGGAAAAGAAGTCCCGCCGAAAGAAGCGCAGTCGCAGTCGCGGCGGTGATGGCGGGGAAGAGGATGGAATGGAGGAGGACATGGAAGGCATGCTGGGTGATATGAGTGGTCCCGGAGTAGGAATGGGTGACGCGATGGGTGGGATGGGTGATGGGGCAGGAGCCGATGGCCCAACACGTAAATTCGATAAAAAGAACGACTTCGGTTATCGCCCGATGGGTGAGGAAGGCGACAAGCCTATTCCTACGTTTGGCCGATTCATTGTGGGTACTGCGGTCGTGCCCTACAAGAAAATGTATGATCAATACGCGATGTGTCTCAGTGATAGTCAGGGGTACACCCCTGGCAGGGATACACCCATGTTCTGTGACATGCAGATTCGTCGGGCCGATGTGACAGACAAGACAGCCGAAGAAATCAAAAATCTTAAAGAAGAAGACTGGGTTCAGCTTCGCTGGGACCGCAAGTTGTTAACCATGTTGGCTGCCCAGAAATGGTCAGGGTTCGCACCAGAGATCGTCCCGGATGATTACCGTGACGATGCGCTGTCACTCTGGTTGCCGCCTGTTATGCTTGATGACTACCGGTCTTATGCATCCCATCCACTGATCCCGAAGTTGTCTCGGACTGATCTCGAGAAGGAAGAAGCCGCCAAGAACAATGATGATGACAACGGCAATATAACCTTCGATATCAACGGTGACGAAGATTTCGATTTGGCTCCCGCTGGTTCCAGAAGCAGTGGCGGTGGCAGTTCGATGGGAAGCATGGGTGCCATGGGCGACATGGGTGAGATGATGGGCGATATGGAAGATATGGGCGGAGGCATGGGCATGGGCATGGGCATGGCCATGATGGGACGTGGGTTCGATAAAAATCCATCGGAGTACAAGCTTGTGCGGTTCTTTGACTTTTACTCGAAAGAAATGTACGGATTTGAATTCCCTGATGGAAAAGTAAACGCCAAACTGGGTCGGCGTTATGTGTACAGCATTCGCTACGCGGTCGATGATCCGAACTTTCCACGATTCCCGAGCATCCAGCCACAGCTCAATACGCTTGAGTCGGATGTGGCGAAACGTGTCGACGGTTTGATGTCGAAGGTCTTGACCCTCGAAGACCGGGTGGAGCGTTCCAAGAGGTGGAGTGAATGGAGTGCACCGTCCGAGCCGGTAGGCCTGCCCTCGCTTCAAGAGTACTACGCTGGGCCAGTTGAAGCTGGATCGGCCAGTTTGTGGCAGGTTGATGGCAAGGAAGTGCAGTACCAGCGGGATGCTCCGAAGGTGACTGTGGCAATCTCCAACTTTGATCCTGAGATCGATGCCAAGGTTTCTGTTCGTGCGGAAAAACTGTTTGAGGGTGCTTTGTTGAGTGCAAAAGCAGATCATGCTGATGTAGTTGATCCCATCACGTTGGAAGTGAAAAAGACACCGCCGGTTGAATACGAAAGTGGTACGATCATCGTGGACATTGATGGAGGTTTACCACTTGACATTACCGACGATCTGAACGAACCCGGGATGATCCTGCTATTCGGTGGGGATAATTCGTTGCAACTGAGTGATGATGTCTCTGACATGGAAATGTACAGAATCAACACTTACGCTGATGAGCGTGGGGAATAGGAAAGACGTTTTTCGAACCCGTTTTTTGCGTCAGCTAGCCGCTGACCGAGACAAACGACGCAATAGGGCCCGGTGCTGATGCACTGGGCTCTTTTCTTTGACTGGGCTCTTTTCTTTGTAGCAGTCCGGTGAGGAGTGCAAGGCTTGGCGTGGCACCTCGGACACGAGGGTGCAGATCGGTTCACCGCTGGAGACCGGTGTTCCATCGGTCGGAAAATCTGCCAACATGGGATGCTTCAAGGGATGGTTCGATGTGCCTGCTGAGATCCCGAGTTGGTCCCGGGAAAAGCGGATGTTGTCACGGGCAAAGACAATTTGTTTCAGGTACAGGGGGCAAGTTGTTGAGGGTGACGCTGGGAAATGCGACGCTTCATTTGAAGGTGAATTGAATCCATTGAGCGGTGCACCGTTACACGCTTGGACCATCGCACCAAACAGTGAATCGGTCAAATTTCTGGCCTGAAGCCATCGTTCAATCACTTCACTCGAACCGCTCCATCGCGGGTTGACTTCGAGAATGAAAGCCTCGTCCTGACGATTGATCACCAGATCAATATTCAGCAGGCCACGATGCGCGGTCGCTCGAACCAGTTTGCGACCGAGATTTTGGAGACGGTGTCCGAGGTGATGAGGAATGGCGACAGGTCCCAATGAGCCACGGTAAACGAAAGGCCGATCACCTATCCGCGTGAACAAGGATCGGCAGACGCCCAGCAAACGGCAGTCCTTGCCGTTGCCGATGAGAGTTGCACCGTGGGGACGCCCGGGAATCCATTCTTGAAGCATCGTGTGATCCATTGGTCCGGTTTCAGGCGGGAAGAAGTCAGGACGCAACGGTGGCGACGATGGGTGCCAACGAACCCCCAGTCCACCACAGGAATTTACAGTTTTTTCGAGCCAACGCTTGTCTGGGAGATTAGGCGGCTGAGCGTCGGCAGAAAACGAGGTCATCGTGACGGGAAAGCTCAGGCTGCATTCTTCACTCAGCTTTTTCAGCCACACAGTATCTTCCCAGCGTTGGTCAGCTGTGTTTGCGACCGGGGGGGATACCTGTTCGACAGCGTCGCTGATTGGGAAGTCGGTTTGCATCGCGTTCGCGGTCGCCAGGAACCCAGATAGACCCTCTACCGAGTTGAGCCCGCCCACCGTGAAGATTGGGGACTGACGAAAACGACGCATGGCATCCGGATTTGCCAAAAATTCCTTCAGAATCCAGAATTCATGGCAAGCTTGCCGGGTGTCAACGTCACCAAAATGATCGATTCCAAGAACCTGAAAACCGGCTCGTTGGGCGGATTGAGCGGCTGAGCGAATGGAGGCCCCAATCAATACAATCGTCCCAGCGGACTTTTCGCCGTGATTCGAGGGCCAGTTCGGGTCTGCGGGTGGTTGCATCGTCGGTGTGGTTTGCTAATTTCTTCCGCTGGAGACGCTTCTCCCATGCCTTGCCATTTTTGCCGCGATACGTTCGCAGCAGCAGAACGGCGGCAGCGGGTGGGACCGTTTTCTTCTATTGCTTATAAGAATTGACTCGATTGAGATGATCGCCGTGGTGGCGGCGTCGAGTGGGTTCTAGCAGTTTCCTCATTCCAATACTCGCTCAAATTAGGTCCCCTCATGCAATTCCACGTTGGTGAAGCACTGGTCGGTGATGGTAACGAAGTCGCACACATTGACTTGATGATTGGCAGCAAAGACGGACCCGTTGGTGTTGCGTTCGCAAATGCGCTGTCAACTCAAAGCGAAGGTCACACAAATCTGTTGGCTGTCCTCGAGCCCAACGTAGCGGTCAAACCTTCGACTGTCATGATCACAAAGGTTACGATCAAAGGCATGAAGCAGGTCGTTCAAATGTTCGGTCCTGCCCAGGCAGCCGTCGCCAAAGCGGTTGCTGATGCGGTTGGCGAGGGAATCATTCCTCGGGATCAGGCAGAGGATCTTGTTTGTGTTTGCGGTGTGTTCATTCATCCCGCGGCCGAAGACGACGAGAAGATCTACAACTATAACTATGAAGCCGTCAAGCAATCGCTTGTCAGTGCGATGGGTGGAAAGCCGACGGCTGACGAAATGGTTGCGAAGAAAGATTCTGCCGCTCACCCATTCAAGGGTTTTTAGGCAACTGTCCAACCACAGACGTTTTTCATTAAGCTTTCCGGCGACTGCGGCCGGAAAGCTTTTTTTTTCCCAAAATCGAGACCGTCATGACAAAACGCATTCTCATTCAATTGGATAGCGATCCTCAGCCAAGCTCCTTTGATTCAGTGGTTGCGATCGATTCAGGTGTTGATCATTTATTGAGGTACGGACAGGTCCAGGTTTCGGGAGTTGTGCCATTGGTGCACGGTGCCATGTTCACACGTGGGGGAGACGAGCTGCGCAACACGGCCATCTTTGTTGGTGGTTCCAATGTAGAGCTTGCAGAAAAACTGTTGGCTGCGTGTCGTGATGCTTTTTTCGGGCCAGTCAGGGTTTCTCTGATGCTGGATGCGAATGGTTGCAATACAACGGCGTCGGCTGCTGTCGTCGCAGCAGGTCGACATACTTCGATCAGTGGGGCCAAGGCTGTCGTGCTGGGTGGTACCGGTCCCGTCGGACGTCGGGTCTCGCAATTGTTGGCTGCAGATGGAGCTGAGGTGAGTCTGACGAGCCGCTCGCTCGAGAGAGCCAGCCAGGCTTGCGAGCAGATCATTGGTAAGTCCGGTGAAGCATCGATTCATCCATTGGCAGTCGATAATCCTCAAGCCGTTGAAACGCTCCTGAGTGATGCTGAAATCGTGATCAGTTGTGGGGCGGCTGGAGTGGAGTTGGTTGACCAGGAAACCGTCGAGCGCATGCACCAGCTCAAAGTAGCGATCGACTTGAATGCAGTGCCACCCGCAGGGATCGGGGGGATTGAGGTAACGGATAAAGCGAAACCCCTGGGTGCTGGTGTGGCTTATGGAGCGATCGGGGTGGGCGGGTTGAAAATGAAAACCCACAAAGCAGCCATCCAGTCGCTGTTTGAAAGTAATGACCAACTGCTAGATGCAGAAGAAATTTACGCGATTGCAAAAGCGATCGGTTAGAAAGTGAACAGCGTGGGAATCCTCCTCGCGGCTTCAATGCCCAGTACAGGATTTGCCCCGTTCGCGATTTTTCCAGTTCATGCGGTGGCCTAGTTCGTGCGGTGGCCCAGTTCAGAGTGTCACCGTGTGTGGACCACGGTTGCCAGATTGTTGTCCTGACACCCTGAGGATCCGTGCTTTTCATTTTGATTTACTGCGATCAGCCGTCTGCGAGCATTTCTCGGGGGTCAGTGAGCGGTTGATTGGTCATCTTCAGGTAAGCCGTTGCCAACAACAGTTGGACGAAAGGCAAGGTGAAGATCAGCAGGATTCCATAGGAAGCCAGCCCCATCAGGATCAAGAGAGTGCTGGCAGAAAGCAGCGCCAGTGTTGTCAACTTGTTGTGATAGAGAATTTTGGTTGCCGTCAGCAGTGATTGAAAACCCGAACACTGCAGGTCGCAACACAGGAAAAGTGAACTCCAGAGCCAACCCATCGTGCCAATGGTACACATCCCGATGATTATCAGGACAGTGAAATCAAGTAAGTACCCATCCAGCAGTATCCATTTGAAGTACACTGCCGCTGCCGTGATGAATGCGATCGGGACGAGGGTGTGGATCCATGAACGGAAAGTGATGGCTGAGTCTGACATCAGACGTGGCGACCTGCGAGCAACTCCGATCGCACTTCGGCAAAGAAAAATAATTGCCAGCGTGGCGATGAATGTTGATACGACGTACTGCGCAATGACCATGATCTGCTCAGTGAAAAACAGGCTTCCAATCCAGCTGCAGATAAGTCCCAGGACGTAAGCGCTGGCAACGATGAAAATGATCACCAGCAGTGAGGCGATCAGCGTGAATCCTCGATCAAGCATGATCGCCCACGTTGTTTTGAAAAGGTCACTGACGGAGCAGGTGACGATCGTGATCTCGGATCGTGCCGCAAAATGCGGTCGCAGATTCTCGTCCGCATTGATGTAGGGGCTATAGGGGTCCGGGGCAACCGAGGCTTGCATGAGTGGTTGGCTGAACGGATTGGTGCCTTCGGGATAAACGGGGGTGGGAGCGGGAACGACGGTTTCCTCTGTTGGCTCCTGTGCTGTCGTTGGCTCCTGTGCTGTCGTTGGCTTGCTGGGGGAGACTGATGTTGCTTCAGAAGGTGGCAACAATTCTGCTTTGAGAATTTCTGATTCTTCAGACGAAGACGGCACCATCGGGCTGGATTCGGGCGGCTCTGCATTGACTGACAGCTTTTCGGAGGTGGGTGTCGATGGACTCTCCGTGTCTGAGGGGACCGATATTGCCTCTGCAGGGTCTTGTGGAGTTGGTGGGTCTTGTGGAGTTGGTGGGTCTTGTTGCGGTTCCCGATCGGGCGTTTGCGTTTTCAAGGAGGTTGGAGCATCCTGATTTTCCGGCTCGACAGTCTCAGTGGATGATGAGGTCGTTGCTGATGGATTCTCTCCAGCGGTAAAGGTGGCATCGCAGATAGGGCATTGCGCCAACTTGCCAATCGAAGCGATGGGCAGCTCAAGCGTTCGTTTGCAGGCAGGGCAGAGCTGTCTGAAATCTGTCATTGGTTCTTATTTTCTTCCGTGATCGGCTGGCTGTAACCAAGTTTTGCACATTGATTCGTCGATGCTTGACTGAATTATCTGCTCTGATCTTTCTGTCATGTTCGGATTGAAGTGGAGGTGGTATTGTGACGGTTATTGAGAAACCGATGGTACTTCCCCAATTCGACAAATCACTGGATGAGCGACGAACTCACTGTCGATTCGATTTTGGGCCCAGGTGGTGCGATATCCCGCCGTTTGTCCCACTACGAACCTCGTCAGCAGCAATTGGATATGGCTGCCAGTGTTGCGGATGCTCTCAAGGGTAACCAATTTCTGGTTGCGGAAGCCGGAACAGGTACAGGCAAGAGTTTTGCTTATCTCGTACCCGCCATTTTGCATGCAACCCAATCTCAGGTTCTCGAGCGTCCGGGACCCGATGAGCCTGAAAGGTCTCGGCCGGCCAGAGTCTTGATTTCAACGCATACGATTAGTTTGCAAGAGCAATTGGTCGCGAAGGATATTCCTTTACTGAACAGCGTGATCCCGCGAGAGTTTTCAGCGGTGCTGGTCAAAGGTCGGAGTAATTATCTGTCTTTGAGGCGAATGGAACGTGCGATCAGCAAGGCGACCAGCTTGTTAGCAACGGATCACCAGCATCAGCAGTTGCGGGAAATAAAAAAGTGGTCGGGCGAAACAGGCGATGGTTCCTTGGCTAGTCTGCCGTTGAGGCCAGATTCACTGGTCTGGGATGAAGTCGCAAGTGATACGGGCAATTGTCTCAGGAAAGCTTGTCCCCATCACAAAGACTGTTTTTATTTTCGGGCGCGTCGTCGTGCGATGAATTCCCAATTGATGATTGTGAATCATGCGATGCTGTTCAGTGACATTGCCTTGCGACGGCAGGGGGTTGCTTTGTTACCCGATTATGATGCCGTCATTCTTGATGAGTGTCATACCCTTGAAGCGGTAGCCGGTGATCATCTTGGTATCCGGATCACGAGTGGCCAATTCGACTATCTGTTTGATCGGCTTTATAACGATCGGACGCAAAAAGGATTGCTGGTTGAGAAAGATTTGAAGAGTTTGCAGCAGAAAGTTGAGCAATGCCGATTTGCTGCCACCAATCTGTTTGCCGATGTGCTTGATTGGTGGGAATCTGAGGGCCGTAAAAACGGACGTGTGGAAGTGGCCGGGATTGTGGAAAATCCACTCAGTAAACCCATGGAAGAACTCGCCCAGGCGCTGCGGCGACAGGCGGATGCACAAAAAAATGAAGCTGATCGAAAGGACTTTGAATCCGCTTATGATCGGATGTTGGCGTTGGCCGGGGGGCTCAGGCAATGGCTCAGTCAGGAATTGGAACGGTCGGTGTATTGGGTGGAACGGACAGGATCACGTCGGGGGGGACTGGATCGCGTTACCTTGGCTGCTTCTCCAATCCATGTAGGAGAAGTGCTGCGTAAGGAACTTTTTCAGAGTGAAATGATCAAGAGTGTGGTCATGACCAGTGCGACGCTGGCAACCGGGCCTGATGATAACTTTTCCTTTTATCGATCTCGCATCGGGCTTTCAGGAGGAATGTCGCTTCGTGTGGGAAGCCCATTTGATTATCAACTGCAGGCCAAGTTGGTGGTGTTGAGTGGACTTCCAGATCCTTCTCGCGAACGACAGCAATTTGAACGCGCCCTACCGAAGCAAATCAAGCGTTTTCTGAAGCAGAGTGACGGCCATGCCTTTGTGCTCTTCACCAGTTACGATTTGCTGCGGCGTTGTGCTGATGCACTTGGTGGCTGGTTGGCTCAGCAGCAGATGCAACTTTTCAGTCAGGCTGGAAAGCAAAATAGAACTCAATTGCTGGATTCATTTCGGAAGAGTACGCGCGGCGTGCTCTTTGGGACAGACAGCTTTTGGCAGGGCGTCGACGTTCCCGGTGACGCCCTGACCAATGTGATCATTACGAAGTTGCCCTTCGCGGTTCCCGACCACCCGCTGCTTGAAGCCAGATTGGACGAAATCCGGGCGAGTGGAGGGAATCCATTTGTCGAATATCAACTGCCAGAAGCAGTCATTAAATTTCGCCAAGGGTTTGGCCGTCTGATTCGTACCGCAACTGATGAGGGAATGGTTGTCGTTCTCGATCCCCGTCTGCAAAGCAAGCCCTACGGACGCATGTTTCTGGAAGCTTTGCCGGACATGCCCATTGAACGGGTCTCGGCCGACCCCGGACGTTCCCACTCAAAGAATCATGATTCATGGTAATGCCACGACTTTCGTTATCAGAAAGCCGTTTCGTTAACTGGAATCCGGTCGCTGCGGCCACCGACCAGTACGACTGCTGAGGACCGTACTGGACTCAGCTTTGAAATTCCTTCTGAACCAGATCTCGAAGTTGAGCAACCGAACGAATTACGTTTTGACTGATCCGTTGAGCCTCTGCAATTTTGTTTTCCCGAATCGCTGTCTCGAGTTGTTGACATGACTCAAGAACCTGCGGTGCATTCATGTTGGCGACAGCACCTTTGAGACGATGTGCTGTAGCGAACAAGGCTTGCTGATTGAAGGTGCCGAAACCGGATGCCAGAAATGTGAGCGATTCTTCGCAGGTTTTATCAAACAGCTGCGCCACCTCAAGGAGTGATTGCTGGTCATGGTCGAAGAGTTCCCGGATGGCTTGATGATCGAATTTGATGGGTTGATCAAACTCGATAGAAGAATCGCGTGCCAAATCCTGAAGGGGTGTCTCTGCTTCCTGCATCGGCGCTGTTGCCGCCACGATTTCGAAACAGGCTGCATGGTGTCCCGTTACGCTGCCCGTTTGATCCAGTGAAGAATGACGGTATCCAAGCACGAAATGAAATGTGCCATCATGATGCCTGAGCCGAAATTTTCTGGCGTGTAACGTGTTTCGACCATCATTTTCAAATGCACTTTCGTCCTCGGGATGCACGTGCGTTTGCCAGCGGTGTCTTATCTGTTGGGCAAGCGAAACGCCGGTGAATCTTCGCCATGCCGGGCTGGACCATTGGATCATGCCATCGCGATTAGCACCCCAGGCAATCAAAATTTCCGAATCAATCAATGCATCAGATCGCATTCGCTGTGCCTCGTTCTTTTCCATTTACTGTTTGTATTGGTCGAACAGGTCAAAGCGCCTCAGTTTGTTGTAAATGCTCTTTTCACTGACACCCAATTGGCGTGCAGCCATCGCTTTGTTGCCGCCCTCCGCTTCGAGCGTGTCAATCAGTGCTCGTTTCTCAATTTCTCTCAGTGTTTGACCAGCCAGTGTGGGTTGGTGCGCGGCCATCGCCTGATGGACGCTGCTGACTTCCGAACTCAGATCCAAATCGTCAGGAGTGATTCGGTTGTGTTCGCAAAAAGCAGAAGCTCGTTCAATGATATTTTCCAATTCGCGAATGTTACCCGGCCAGTTGTGACTGAGAAGGCGTCGGCACGCACCCTCACTAAGAGAGATGTTTTCGATGCCCCGACGCCTGGCAATCCGCTCCAGAATTGCTTCAGCTAGCGTTGGAATGTCGCCCTGACGGTCTCGCAGCGCATGAATGTGCAGTTTGAGCACATTAAGACGATAGTAGAGATCTGGCCGGAAACGTCGTTCTTCACACAGACCGGCGAGGTCCTGATGGGATGCAGAGATCACACGAACATCAACCCGTACCTCCCGGTTGCTGCCGATCCGTTGAAACGTTTTCTCGTGAAGGAAAGTCAAAAGCTTGGGCTGCAGTTCCAGTGGTAAGTCGCCAATCTCATCCAGAAACAACGTTCCTCCATCAGCAATCTCAGCCCGCCCGGGACGATCTTCTGCAGCGTCGGTAAAAGCACCTTTGACGTGGCCAAATAACTCTGCCTCAATCAGGTCGCGAGGTAACGAAGCACAGTTCACTGCAACAAACGCGTTCCCCGACCGTGGGCCGAGATTGTGAATCATCCGCGCGATGGTGGTCTTGCCGGTGCCACTCTCGCCGGTCAACAGAATCGTTGAATCGAGTTCGGCAAGCTTGTTGATTTTCTTCAGCAGGTCTTTGGATAAATCTGTTGTCGCTGCAAAATCCGTGCTCGATGAGGGTTGCTCTACCAGCATCCGCAACTGGTGGTTCTCGCGAGATAGCTTCGCTGTCCGAAGCGCCTGCTCGACGCGTGCAATCAGGTCTTCCTGTTCGCAAGGTTTGGTAACAAATTCACAGGCGCCAGCCTTCATCGCAGCGACCGCATCAGAAATCTGTCCCACCCCGGAAATGATCAGAATTTCAGTGCCAGGGTATTCGGTACGAAGCTTTCGCATGCATTCCAGCCCGGTCATGCCCGGCATGTTCAAATCCAGAATCGCAACCTGAATGTCGTGACTCATCTTGGCGATTGCTTCTTGTCCATCCTTGGCCGTCACCGTTTCCATCCCTGCCAATTCCAGATAACGCTGGAACATGCGAAGCGTTACCGGTTCGTCATCAGCAATCAGAATCTTGCAATCAGGCGAGTCAGGGGTAGGCATGGAAGCTCTTCGCAGGGGCTGAAATTTAGATGCCAACAGGCAATCTCTCGCCAGCTGCAGGCATGATCACGCTTGTAAATACGGCAGTAATTAATACCGTGATTATAGACGTTTTTACTGTGTTGCTCGTTCCTTTTTGCATTTTGACACGATTTAAACCATGATATTCCTGCTCAATCCAGTAGATTTGAACGTTTGGGGAAACCGAGACGTGGCTTTCTGGTGCCGGTATCCTGCTGCGAGGAGACGCTATCGAGAGCCTCGAAGCGTGTTTTTGATCCTCTGGCACCGCCATGCTCGGCTGCCGGTCATCCAATGCTAAGCCCCGCATCGAAACCCACCCACCAACCACTCGCCAACCGGTACGCACGGACCAAATTGAGCGGTAGACGCATGATTTGCCATACTTCAAGCTCCTCAAGCCCTGATCTCGTGGTCTTTATCTCGTGGTCTTCCCCCGTAGTCGCTCAAGACAACAGTTCCGCTTTCTTCTGGTTTGGAAAGTGGATTGGGCTTCCCTGGATGGTCTTTTGATTGGCAATCGTGGGCCGCACCGAAGGTTTTCGTTCCACATAACTTCGTTTTGAAGAAAATTTTTAGAAGTTGAATTTGGGCACTTGTCAATTATGTCTTCGGCGCAAGAGTGCAGCGTTGGCAGGCAAGTCGCGAGTCGTTCGCAGCCTTCGGCCAGCATGACAAAATTCATGGTGTGACCCGTGTGCAACGGGTCGGAACGAAATTAGGACTTTAAGATGAAAAAAGCATTTTTGGCACTCGCTGCCGGTTTCATGGTACTGGCTGCAAGCACGCAAAGCGCGTTCGCCGGCTGCGGTACATGTGACAAAACCATCGTTGAGAACGCTGTAGCCAGCAAGAGTTTCGCCACTTTGGTCGCTGCAGTGAAAGCAGCCGGCTTGGTCGAAACCCTCTCAGGAGACGGTCCTTTCACTGTGTTCGCACCAACAGAAGAGGCTTTCGCGAAACTCCCCAAAGGGACGGTTGCTGATCTTGTGAAGCCAGAGAACAAGGACAAGCTGGTTGCGATCCTGACCTACCACGTCGTCCCAGGTAAGGTGATGTCCAAAGATGTGGTCAAGCTTGATGGCAAAAAGGCCAAGACAGTTCAGGGCGGTCAGGTAGGAGTCAAAGTCAAAGACGGTTCCGTGATGATCAACAAGGCGAAAGTTGTCAAAGCCGACATCGCATGCAAGAATGGCGTGATCCACGTGATCGACACCGTGCTGCTTCCAAAGACGAAGTAATTCCTCGCGGAGGAATTGTGAAGAACACTGGCGTCGGACACACTTGTGTCTGACGCTTTTTTTGTGCCTACAGGGAATCATGATGAACTTTAGTTTGCGATCTTTTAGCGTGGTTTGCTGGTTTGCTGGTTGCTTGGCCATCAGCTCTACCTCTCATGCTCACAGCCCAGTCGATTTTCTCGAGGTGATTCGCGTTAAACCCACGCAGGTCATCTTGCACGGAGTGGAGACGAAGAGCCGGTACGATTCTGAGCGTCAAGAATCGAGTCTGGAGGGGCCGGGTTATTTCAGTCGCGGAGTTGGGGCGATGAAGCGGGAGGTGAAAAGTCCGCGTGCGTACATGAATTGGTTCGCCATCAAAGATGCCAAGCCGCAGCCCAAGCGAGAAGTGGAGGTGTTGGACATGGTACGTGGTGCGGCCAGCAAGCGATTGAAGATCGGCAATGAGGTATTTCTGATTTCCCCCTCCCAGCGACTCACCAGCGGCGCCCCTGACGAAGTTCCCGAGGGGCTTGATATCTACAAGGCGTACGAGGTGCACGGTGGCGCAGCGGTTGGACTGAAGTTGGAGATCGCAAGCTCGCTGGGCAGTGGCAAAGCAACGGTTGGCAAGCCCGTCTACTTGTGCATGCCCACACAAGAGTGGCATCATGACGAGACATTTCCGGTCACCCACTTGAAAGATTGTTTCGTGGTGTACGAGATCGAGGAGCAGCCCGTCACGTCCACGTTCAATACGATTGATCAGTTTGGGATCAATGAATTGAAGGCGTCTAGCATCAGGTGGATCTGCGTCCGAGCTGCGTTCCTGCGAGATCTGGGGAAGTGATAGCTGACGGTCGCCGCATCATCCGCTTGATAGTGTGTGGGATTGATTTGTCCGCATGGCTGATCCGTTGATTCGTCCGGAACTGACGCCGTTGGTCTGAGGTTCTCTCTCACATGTCAGCGAAGAGTTCCGTCGAGAAGTAGCGTTCCATCCTGTCGGGAAAAACCGTGACCGCGATTGCGGCATCCGCAGCGTGCTGCTCGATGGCACGAACGGCTGCCAGAAAGTTCAACCCGGAGCTGGGGCCGACAGGGAATCCGCAGCGAATCAGTTGGCGTGTCACTTTGATGGCTTCCTCATCGGAGACTTCGATTTCCTGCAACCTCGGGAAGTTTGCGTTGGCAAAGATGGTGGACAGTCCATCAACCACACCGGGGATACGTCCGCTGAAACTGGAACACTCCACTTCGCTCATCACTCCCGTGTCGATGGGACGCGCGAGGACCGGGGTTACATTACAACCGGCATCTCGCAAACCCTGTGTGACCCCCACCAGCGTCCCTCCGGTGCCCACGCCGCTGACGAACAGGTCGATGGAATCAGTATCGATTTGGCTGAGTATCTCCTGTGCTGTTTCGTTGCGGTGCGCGTTTGCGTTATCTGTATTTGAAAACTGCCTTGGCCAGTAGGCGTTTTGATTTGCTGAAATGCTTTCAGCGCGGTTGATGGCGCCGCTGATTCCTTCTGATTTGGCTGTAAGTTCGACTTTCGCACCATAAGCACGGATCATCATCACTCTTTCATTGCTGACACCCTCCGGCATTACAGCGACAAACTCCAGGTCAAGCTGAGCACATGCCAGCGCCATCGCGATGCTGGTTGAACCACTGGAGGCCTCGACAACCACCCCGGAGGAGGTGATTTTACCTTGGCGGATTGCCTTGGTGAGAATGTAGCGCGCGATCCGATCTTTGGTCGATCCGCTGGGGTTCAGATATTCGAGTTTGCACCAAACCGAAGGAACCAGACCGGGAACCGAAACGGAGACCAGGGGTGTGGTGATTCGACTCGATGAGCACCGAGGTAGATGCGGGGTTGGTCGAGAGGTCATGAGCAGGCCTGCTTTTTTGATTAGCACGTGTCACGGCAATTTTTGCAAACACGATTATTCTTCACAGTAGTCAGTGTGGAAGAATCAGCCAATCATTACAACGGTGCCTGATTGGATTGCGAGTTGTCAGTCTGATGGGCTGCCAGAAACGGTCAGCGAAATCCGGGGCTGACTGCGATACGCTAATCCACAACGTGGCAAAGGTTGAAGCTGGCAGGAACCCTGATGATTTTTATTCGGCAGCTTGAACTGTTTTCAACTTGGATGATCCAGCCATGCTTTTTCATGCCAACAATAACAGAATCCATCACGACGCTAGAACAACGCGTAGGCTTTCTTGAAAGATGTTGCCGCCATCTCGCTGGTCTTCTGATTGCAGCAATGGCTGTCATGATTGTGATATTTTTTGTAGGCGCTGCACCGAACGTGGAACCGGCGAACCTGCAAGTTCGGAAACTTGAAGTGATGGACGAGGGTGGCAACGTCCGCATCCGGCTTGGAAAAGCGGATGAGGGATGAAAAGCGGATGAGGGATGAAAAGCGGATGAGGGATGAAAAGCGGATGAGGGATATCGTGTGGTGGTCTATGACACCAGCGGTCGACATCGCGCCACGCTGACCGACGCCCCACGCGGTGCGGTGATGTCGGTATTCAAGAACGGGGGTGATATCCGGCTCATGGCCATGGAAGACTCTGCGGGTCTCAGTCTTCGTGACGCGAAAGGCAAACCACGTGCTGTCGTGTTTGTGACAGAAGATCAAGCTCAAATCATCTTGAAAGATAGCGGGAACCAAACCGTTTTCTCTGCCCCGAAATCTGAATAGGGCGTCGCTATGGAAGAGTCATGCAGATCGGTCTCCGCCCATCGGAATCCAGTGGATGAGAGGAGGGGCTTTTCTGGCACGACGCAGCCCAAACATGAACACAGCCCAAACATGAACGCAGCCCAGGCTGTCGTGGACGGCATGTCGCCAAGCATGCCGTTTCACGGCGAGTTGTGACACACAGTGTGCCACTCGCAGCGTGCGTTTTTTTCCGACCCTCAAATCATCAGAACAGGAAGCTCATGTCCGAGGCGAATGCTGCGTCCACATCCTCCGCTGAGACCACCGAGAACTGGACCCTCTGGCTGACAGTTTGATAGCCGTCACTTGCCATGATCCGAATGTGAACCTGTCCGGTGTAGCCACTGGGTGCGACAACGGTCATCACCTCCTGAACGACATCGTCGATATCTCCTGTGTTCGCGTTATGGCGACGTAGCCAGTTTCGCAACAGCGGTGAATACATATCGACCAGCCGATTCCATGCAGCCTCGTCCGATGCATCACGCAAAGATTCAAGCAGGCTCGCGGAAGTATCCATCACTTCAGTTCGTACATGGCTTCGAAGGAAATGAATCGGTTCTGAGTGTTGATCAGGAATCGATGATTGACAGTCAGAATGAGGGCGATCAGTTCAATGAACGGACCAACGGACCTCTGAAATCTTTCGTTTAATCAAGCTGCAATTGCCTGAAGAGAACACCGTACAGTCTAGACATTCAAGGTTTTGCACAGCAAGCGATCTGGAAATAGCCGTTCATTCAACGAGTTCCATGGCAAAGGACTGCTGGCAATGTTCCCGTGGCTGGTGACTTGAATCGACTGCAGGGGAATTCGCCGGTGGCCAATGCCTGGGATCCCGATCGCCGTGATCAGGGGGAATTTGTGTTTCGTGATGGGGCCAGTAACCCTGCATCCCCAGTAACCCTGCATTCCCAGTAACAGCGGCATTCCCAGTAACAGCGGCAGCAAGGCGATTCCGGCCGCGGGCCGGCGGCATCCACAGCCCACGATTTCAGCGGGCATTCGCGTCGTTGGTGTAGGGATCGCCGTTGGTGTGGGGATCGCTGATAGGAAGAACTGCACGATTTCACGTACCCAACGCAGGTCAGGTCATGACGAGCCGTTAACCGAAGTGCGTTCTGACACGAAAAAACCCCGCAAAACACAAGGTATTGCGGGGTTTTTGGGAGTGGGCGGTAGAGAACTCGAATCTCCGACCTCCACGATGTCAACGTGGCGCTCTAACCAACTGAGCTAACCGCCCGAATTTCGGCTTTCATGGAGCTTGGAAAGTAAGCTCGCGACTGGACCGTTATCGCCATTCTGAGCACGCAAAATCGCGATGCCTGTCGATTTGGCTAGTCTGTGCGGCAGGGCCAGTTCCGTCAAGTCCGCAGCACTCGATACCCGTCAGGAACCTCCAAGCACCGGGAAAGCCAATCCATTCGGTCCAAAGACCCCGCAAATCTTCCCTTTTCGCTAAATTCCTGTTGACGCTCCCCACTCGGGCGTCTGATACTTTGGCGTAACTAAGTAAAGATCCATCGGGTAGGAATTTGGGGGGGTCCCCAGATTCTCCTGCTGGTACACAAACGGTCTCGCTCAAATGCGTCGGCCGCCCCATTCCTAGGATGCGCCGAATCGCCCTTCGGCCGGAGAAGAAAGCTTTTAGTGGCATTGCCTCGACGAAACAATCAACCGGAAGGAAATCGCGATTCTATACGCATCAATCAAAACATTCGCATCACGCCGATTCGGGTGGTGAGCGAGTTGGGCGAGCAGTTGGGAATCATCCCCACTGAACAAGCCCTCGAGCGGGCTCGCGATGCCGGCTTGGATCTTGTGGAAGTGGCTCCCAATGAGAGGCCACCGGTTTGCCGAATCATGGATTACGGTAAATACAAGTACGACAAGAACAAAAAGAAAAACTCCGGGCAGTCGCACACCAAGACGAAAGAAATTCGACTTCGACCGAAAACTGGTGAGGAAGATATCCGCACCAAACTTCGCCAAGCTGAGAAGTTCCTTGAGAACAAGGACAAGGTCCAAGTGAGTGTCCTGTTCCGTGGGCGTGAAATGGCGCACATCGAAGAGGGGCACAAGGTCATGGAAATGGTGATCAAGACTCTTAGTGAGTTTGGCAAAGTGGAAACACGGCCACAGCAACACGGTCGACGGATCATTTGCATGATCTCGCCCAAGTAAGCTTCCAACTGCTGATCCCCAAGCGGAGCAGCTTCGGTGGTATCGCGGAGCAGCGTCGGTGGTATCGCGGAGCAGCGTCGGTGGTATCGCGGAGCAGCCGTCGGTGGTATCGCGGAGCGGCCGTTGGGATCTCATTGTCCGCACTGATTTCCCACCCGTTTGCTGGAACTTGTGCTGTACCAGCACTGCCGCATTGTCATTGGTCTATCCGAATTTCTGCTTGATGTGCAGGATTCGATTCCTACGAACATGCTGGCTCGACTTGCATTGTCTGTATCGCCAGCGATTGGGGGCTGTCTCCACAAGGCTGGTTGGGGGTATGGTCGAGTTGCGTCGGAGACGAAGTTCTGTCAAGACGCAGATTTCAGGCACATCCGTGTTTCAGTAACAGAGAGCCCTTCATGACAAGCTTGCAAGCAGTTTGTAGTTCGCTGGCATCCATCGCTCCTTTGCGGCTGGCAGAAGAGTGGGATAACGTTGGTTTGCTCGTTGGTGACCGTCGAGCCTCGATTGAAAAGGTGATGACGTGTTTGACGGTAACCCCGAATGTGGTTTCTGAAGCGTTGGAGCAGCAGGTAGGGCTGATCGTGACCCATCATCCCCTACCCTTCAAACCAATGGCGCGAATCACGTCTGATTCGGTCGCCGGTGAAATGTTGTTGCGTCTCGTGGGTGCAAAGGTTGCCGTTTACAGTGCGCATACTGCTTTTGATTCAGCATCCGCAGGCATCAATCAGCGATGGGCCGAACGGTTGGGGTTGCAGTCAGTGGAGACATTGGTTGCTGGGAATGAGTCATCGGTGGAAAGCAGCAGGCCAGGAACTGAAGGTTCCGTATTACTCCCTGAGGGAACAGGGTTACCCATTGAGGGAACAGGCCGTTTGGGCCGTTTACCGGAACCGGAAAGTTTGCACTCGCTGGTATCCCGAGCTGCCAGTGCTGTGAAGGCTACCAGTCCAAGATATGTTGGTGATCCAGACCGCAAGGTCAGTAAAATCGGTCTCGCTTGTGGCAGTGGCGGAAGCTTTCTGCCTGCCGCCCGGAGACGGGGTTGTGATGTGTTGATCACTGGCGAAGCAACGTTTCATGCTTGTCTGGAAGCCGAGGCGTATGGAATCGGAATGGGACTGCTGGGCCATTACTGGAGCGAGCGATTTGCCATGGAAAATCTGGCCGAAGTTCTTGAGTCGCAATTTCCGGAGCTTTCGATCTGGGCCAGTAGCAGCGAGCATGATCCGCTGTCAGCAATTGACATGTGACTCAAGGCTGCCCCAGGCACCTCCACGTTCGGGTCCCGCTGGCCGGAACCAATCTGTCGGGTGCAATCATTGATTCGGGCGACCTTGGCCTCCGAAGGGAGGGCCGCCAGCAGGGCGTTCACCGCGTGGACCTTGGCCGTTTTTGGGATTTCTTCCGGGACCTGCACTGGGCCGGCCCTGCCCGTCGAACGATCGGTTGGGGCCGATCTCACCGCGCGGCTGCGAACCATTGAAACCTGAGCCTCCAAATCCTGGGCGTCCATTTTCAAACCCGTTCGGACCACTCTGCTGGCGTTGTCCACGGTTGAAGTTGTTGACTGCCGGTCGGCTGTTTTGAAGAGATCGCAGCACAAGCGGGTCTATATTTCTAATTTCTGTGCGAGAGATACGACCATCATCATTGGAATCGACTTGTATCAGGATTGATTTGTCTCCGCGTGGTACTTCTCTCGCTGTGATGAAACCATCTTTGTCCTTATCGAATCTTTGCATGAATCGATCTGCAGCGTTAGGAATCGGTTGTATTGGTGGGCCCGCTTGATCACCACCACTGCCTGAATCCTGTTCGTTAACGCGAGGGGCGGGCGGCGTTACCAACACCGGTGTTGTTTGTGGGCTTTGAGTCCAGAACCATAATCCACCGCCAATCAGAGCCGCTATCGCGGTGCCCGCAACGGCGGAGATCAGGTTGCGCGAATTCGTGCGTTTTGGTTGGTTGCTCTTTGGATGGACCCGGCGGACGGGTGCCAAAGGACGCATTTCATTTGTGGGTTGAGTGTCGGGTAAATCTACAAAAAGATCGTTTTCAATATGGGTTGCCGCAGGTGCTGATTGCGTCGCATTTGCGGCGGCCCGTATCTCCCTGTCTTGCTCCATTCGTGCCCGAACTTGCTGCAACGTAGCAGCAGCCCATTTGTGCGTTTTTGAATGCTTTGCCTGTGGGTTATCCACAATTTGTTGCAGGATCGGTAATGCGGCGGCGAATTGTTTTGATTCACACAGTGTCCTTGCCAGCTTGCTCTGTTCATTCAGCTGAATTTGCGTGACATTCGCCTGCACCATTTTGGTGCCGCTGACAGAAGATTTTTTTCGAGATGCATTGGTACGAATGAAACGTTCCAGATCATTGCCAAAACTCTCCATCGATGAATAGCGTTCAGTACTGTCCTTGGCCATTGCCTTGACGCAAATATCGGCCAATCCGGTACTGATGGATGGTCGCAGTGATCTCAGGTTGGTTGGCTCTTCGGTCAGGATTTGACCGATCATTGAAATCGTCGAGCCATTGCCTGCGAACGGCAACCGTCCCGAAAGGATTTCGTAAAGGACGACGCCCAAGGCATAGACGTCTGATCCTTGGCCGATCGAATCCTTGGCACCTCGAAGTTGCTCTGGTGACATGTATGCTGGTGACCCCAGCAACGCTCCCTCCTGAGTCAAACGTGAGTCATCATCAAGTTCGTCCGGGCATGCCAAACCAAAGTCCATTACGACTGGTTCCTTGCGGTGATCAATCATGATGTTTGCTGGTTTTAAATCGCGGTGAATGATACCGCTGCCATGAGCCTCTTGCATGGCTCTGGCGATTTTCAGAACAGTGATTGCTGCAAATCGTTCAGGCAGTTCAGTGTTGTTCCGGATATGATTCGAGAGCGTATCGCCTTTGATCAAAGCCATGGCGATGTAGTGCGTGCCATCAACTTCACCCACATCGAAAACGGGGCACAGGTTGGGGTGGGCCAGATTCGCAGCCGATCTTGCTTCACGGTAAAAACGGTCCACCAATGTCGCGTTTGTTTTGGCTTCGAACTTTGGAACCTTGAGGGCGACCTTGCGGTCCAGTTGCGTGTCATGAGCCCGATAAACTGAACCCATACCACCGCGGCCCAGCAGAGCTTCGATTTGGTAGCGGCCCAGACGCGAAGGTGTCTCACCGTTAGTGGAGTTGTCCCCCGTCTGACCTCGCTCGATCAGGTCCTGAGTCAGCGTTTCATCGGACACCGTTGCATCGGACGCCGGACCGCGTGTCTTTGTTGTGTCTTGAGAGGGATTCGGGGATGGAGTGTCGGGCGAGCGTTTGGGAACGCTGGCTTCGCGATTCAGAGAGAACTCAAGGGTGGGTTCATCAATCCCCCGCGTGGGATTGGCGTCCGCGCGATTGGTGGAGTCTCCTGCTGCAGCGGGAGACTTTTGCGTGTTCCCGTTGTCAGGTTGGTTGGGATCAGGGTTGGATGAAGAGCGATTCACTCGCGGGTGCCTGGTAAGTGGGTGAGGCCTGCGTTGGGTAGCCCAAAGGGTTTTTGTTGGGGTAGCTCACGTGTTTTTGATAGCTCAGAGATTTTTCAAGGCTCAGAGATTTTTCAAGGCTCAGAGATTTTTGCCAGCCTCAGGTGTTTTACCAGCCAGAAAACTTGATTCCTGCCAGAGGGTGGATTGCGGACAAGGCGATCCCGCGTCTGCTTTCTCAGTGATCCTCAGATTTCTGAATGTTTCTCGGATTTCTGAATGTTTCTCAGATGCGTTTCTAGTCAACCGTAGTTCAGCGAAGCGTTTACCGATACCACCGCGTAAACCAATAAACGTAGTGGCGACGGGCAACTCCACCCGCGATTCCGATTATAGAGGAAATTGGGGTGAAACGTTCTTGGCAAGCTGGGCCTGTTTCACCACTTGTGTACGATTCCAGGCTCGTTCGAGGCAAATCCCCGACATTGTTCTGGCGGTGAATGATTGACCAACCCTGCCCCCCACTTAGAATCATGGGTGGATCATCCTGATCAGATCTCTCCGGAGCGGCGTTTCCTCGCGGCTATAATGGAGAAAAACACGATTGCTGCTGTAAGAAAGGCTTCATGACCAATTCTTCCCAATGGCTTGCCGCCCTGCCTGTTTACAACGAGGTTGACTACGTCGACGCCGTTCTGGATGAAGTTGCGCGGTACGCCCCTGCCGTTTTGGTGGTTGATGATGGATCGACGGATGGGACTGCCGAGCGACTTCAGCAACGACAGGATATTTCTCTCATTCGGCATGTTGAAAACCGGGGGTATGGTGCGGCTCTTACTACCGCTTTTCAGTTTGCCATCGATGAGGGATTCGAGGGGATTGTCACGCTTGACTGTGATGGACAACATCAGCCTTGTAGGATCCCCGAATTCGTACAAGCGGCGAGCGAAGCAGATATCATCTCCGGAAGTCGATACCTCAAGAGCTATGAAGGGGATGACGCACCTCCCAAGGAGCGGATGAGAATCAACCGTACAATTACTCACGAGTTGAATGAGCGACTGGGGTATTGCTTGACAGATGCATTCTGTGGATTCAAGGCTTATCGAACGTCGGCATTGAAAATGTTGAGGATCACCAATCATGGATACGCGATGCCCCTGCAGTTGTGGGTCGAAGCGGCAGCGGCTGAATTGAAAGTCGTAGAAATTCCGGTACCTTTGATTTATCTTGACCTTGAGAGGTCGTTTGGTGGTGCTCTTGATCAGGCCGAAGCCAGGTTGAAGCATTATCGCGAAGTTCTGGATGAAGCATTCGCGACCGTGATGGCCCAAGGGGCTTCGTTCCCTTCCCGTGAGGAAGTCGCTTGTAACTGATGAATCCTTCCATCGCACCAAAAACGGACCAGGCTGGGGCCTCGCAAAACCAGTCGGAATCGAGTTCCGGGCCACGGACAAAGCCATTGCAAACTGCCGGGTTCCGCGACTATCGTGCTCCACGGGAGCATGGAGAAGCGTTTGTGGAGCCTGCCCTGGATCAGGCTTTCCCCATGCTCGAGGCGAACTGTCGACTGCTTTCCGGGCAGACGCTGTTTCAGCGCGTGCGTCATCATGCTCGGAGGCAGTTGATCGAAGATGCGATGCGGTACACATCGGTCTATCGAACGCCTGAATGGTTGGCGGGTGAGTCTATCGACGATTTGCTGGAGCGGCCGATCATCATGGCGGGTCATCAACCTGCCCTGTTTCATCCTGGCGTCTGGTTCAAAAATTTCGCACTCAGTCACGTCGCTCAACAGACAGGTGCACTCGCAATCAATCTGGTGATTGATAACGATGTCGCTTCAGGGAGTTCGATCCGCGTCCCCCGTTGGGATTCCAGTGCGCTGCAGGCTTCCTCGGTGACCGTGCCTTTCGATGATGCGGGCGGTGGAGTGCCTTATGAGCAGACCACGATCCGGAATCGTGAAGTTTTTGAACGGTTTGATGAGCAGGTGCAGAAAGTCATTTCACCCCTCGTCGACCAGCCGTGTGTGGACCGATTGTGGCATCATGCTCGTGCCGCATTTGAGAGGTGTGGAGTCGCCGGTTGTGCCCTCGCTCAGGCAAGACATGGACTGGAGGGTGAACTCGGGTGGCAGACACTGGAACTTCCATTGGGGGTTGTCTGCCGAACAACGGCGTTTGCCGAGTTTGTTCTGTCAATTCTTTCCGAATTGCCTCGGTTTCACCTTTGTTACAACGGAGCAGCTGTCCAATACCGAAAGGATCACGGCATCCGAAGTACGGCTCACCCTGTCCCCAACCTTGAGGAACAGGATGGATGGTTTGAAGCTCCGCTCTGGATTTACGGTAATCAATCCCCTCTTCGCCGAGCTGTCTGGGTGCGGCTTTTGGACGATCACCTTGTGATTAGTGATCGCGTCGAACGGGAAATTGAGATTGATATTCGGTTTCCGAAGTTGGCTGCTGAAAAACTGAGCAGCATGATCTCCCCGGAATTCAAGTTACGGCCGCGTGCATTGCTGACAACGATGTATGCCCGTTTGATTTTGAGTGATCTGTTCATGCATGGAATTGGCGGTGCCAAATACGATCAGCTTGGTGATCGGATTATCCAGTCATTTTTCATGGTCGAACCACCTCGGTTCATGGTGATGTCGGCGACGGTGAAACTGCCGTTTTCATCAACAGGAGACGATCCTGCTCGCATCGGCCAACTCAAACGCCAACTCCGCGACACGCGATTTCAACCCGAACGATTTGCAGAAGTTGTGGAGTTGGATGGAGAGTTGATGGAGCGGAAAAAATTCCTGTTGGAGCATCAGCCTCCGCGCGGTGAACGCATGCAATGGCATCGAGAGATCGCAGAGATCAATCGAAGCCTGTCAGAATGCCTCGCCCAACAGCGCCGTTTGCTGATGGTAGAACTGGAGAATGCTCGCAGGCATGCCTCTTCTGAGGCTGTCCTGTCCAGTCGCGAGCATCCCTTCTGTTTGTTCAATTTGGACAATCTGCAAGATACCTTCTCGCGGCTGCTGGGCGGGGCGGCCTCAACCGGTCAGCAGTCTTGACGATTCCCCACAAGAATTTGTCCCACAAGTAGCCAAATCGCTGTGAAAGTAAGACCAAGGGCGGCGTGGATCGTATCAACGTTCATGATTCGGGCCTCCAAAAAGAGGGAACGGTAGCGTTTTGGCCCGTTCCATGGCCCGGTGAGCAGTGACAGGCTACATGATTACCTGTGACCGCGAGGCACGCCTATCCCGGCGTATAACAGAGTGATCGGCAAAAGATTTGCCCCATCTACAAAGAATTTCTAAAGAGCTGATAATTTCGCTAATCCGCAAAGTTTCCCACTACGTTTTTCGATGGCAGATTCAAAATGACGATGAAGTATTGGTTGATGAAGACAGAGCCCACGACGTACTCCATCGAGGATTTGGAGAAAGAATCGAATCAGACCACGTGCTGGGAAGGCGTAAGAAATTACCAAGCGAGAAATTTGCTGCGTGATGACATACAGGAAGGAGACCGCGTCTTGTTTTATCATTCAGCCTGCAAGGAACCTGCTGTGGTTGGCACGGCAATTGTGTCTCGCCCCGGGTATCCTGACAGCCACGCCTTCGACAAGCGAAGCAAATACTACGATGCAAAAAGTGATCCAGAGAATCCCCGCTGGTTCATGGTGGATGTCAAGCTGGAGCAGAAATTTGATGCTCCGGTCACGTTGGCTTCCCTTCGCGAAAAAGCGAGCCTGAAAGAAATGGTGCTGCTTCAAAAAGGTAGTCGTTTGAGCGTGCAACCGGTCAAGAAAAAAGAATTTGATATCGTTCTGAAAATGGCACAGTAACGTCGGATGCCCATGTCAAAGCAACTCGGCCAGTTTATGGGAGATCGATTTGGGAATGGATTGATGATTGTCGCAACGCTGGTGCTGTGCGCTGGCGTTGCCGGAATGGCGCAGGCGGATGAGTGCCCAGTCCAGGCAGTTCAACGTGTTCATCGGCCGCCCAACATCGTCATGATCATCGCTGATGATCAGCATTACTCAGACTTTGGCTTCATGGGGAATGCCAATGTCCGAACCCCGCATTTGGATGAATTGGCTCGCGAAGCCGCGATCTATACGCATGCGTATGTACCCTCAAGCGTTTGTCGCCCATCGCTCGTTACTCTGTTGACAGGGCTTTATCCGCATCAGCATGGAGTGCACTTCAATCATCCACCACCGGGTTTTGCCAAGCTGACAAAGTCAGCTGATATCGACAAGCAGGAATTCGATCGCCTCCGGCAGCGGGCCGTACATCTGATTCGTAACCGCTCAACACTTCCCCGAATGCTTGCCGCTCAAGGTTATCGCTGTTTCCAAACAGGCAAGTACTGGGAAGGCCATTGGGAAAATGCAGGATTCACCGAGGGGATGACAATGGCGCAGCCATCGGGTGGTCGTTACGGTGACAAACTGTTGGTCAATGGCGACCGGGTGGCGCATGGCAATGGGGATCATGGCCTTGCCATTGGGCGTGAGACGATGCAGCCCATTGCCGCATTTCTGGATGATGTGCAACAGCGTCCATTCTTCTTGTGGTACGCGCCATTGCTGCCGCATACGCCACACGACTCGCCTGAAAAATTCAGGCGTGCGGTCGCTGCCAATTTGGAGGTCAGGCCACATCAGGTGCCGTACTATGCTGCGATCATGCAGTTTGATGAGACAGTCGGACAATTGATCCGGATGATTGATCAACGTGGGATGAGCGACGACACGTTGTTTGTGTTTGTTGCTGATAACGGATGGGAACCTGATCCGGCGAAGTTTCGAAAGTCATCCAATCAGTGGGATCACACCCCAATGAGTAAACGCTCGCCCTTTGATGCTGGATTGCGCACGCCAATCTTGCTCCGCTGGCCCGGGCGGATCAAAGCAGCGAAACATGCTGCATTGGTCAGTACAATCGATCTGCTGCCCACGCTACTCGAAGCAGCGAATGTCAAAGACAGGCCGAAAAGATTGCCCGGTAGCAGCTTGTGGCCGTCGGCTGTCGGCAAACAGCAGTTATCTCATGAGCGGGCTGTTTTTGGAGAAATCTACCCGGGAGATGCATCGATGATCGGTGCGGCGGGAAAGGATCTCGCGTATCGCTGGGTTCGCAAGGGGAACTACAAGCTGATTGTGCCCGCTTCCCATGGCAGGCAACTGCCTTGGAATCACTATGTGGATCGCCCGGCCCTGTTTGATCTGGTTCAGGATCCAGCCGAAAGCAATGACTTGATCGGGGATCCCAGTCGAGCCCAAGTGGTTGCCGAACTGTCAGAAGCTTTAGATCGCTGGTGGTCACCGTGAAAGCTTGGGTGATTCTGGGGCCAACGCCAAAGGCATGGCAACACACCAATCTTGGATCTGGAGTTCGGTAAAACTGCCGATTGCGGCTGGGTCCGGTTAGTGAAAACTGGTGAAAGAGTCAGTTTGTACGGTTTTTGGCGACCGAATGACAAAAAATACGGCACTCCCCTGCCTCTCCAAGCCTCTGATTTATTTTGAACAACCGCTTGATCCGCTATCATGAAGAGCCTCGGGAGGGACTCCGATTTTGTAAACAGTTCAGGCTCTTCTCACCTTGTCATTAGCAGGCACTCGATGGGCGTTCGTTTTGCATGTCATGTTTGCAACAAGCAACTGAACATCAAACGCGAGTTAGCGGGGCGGCGCGGGGTATGTCCCCAGTGCCAGTCACGCATTCGAATTCCGATGGAGGATACGGCCCAGTCGTCCCCGGTGGATGACGTGCGCATTATTCAATCCAATGCTGCAAACTCTGCTGGGCGGGCAGCTTCGCAAGAGGCAGCGGGATCGACAGGCAATGGGGGTGGTGCCGCTGTGATGGCCGAGAGCCAAAGGGTTTCAAAGACGGCTGTTTCCACGCCAGCGGCTCCAGCGACGCGTGTTTCCAATGGGGCTCCGGTAGTCACTGATCATCATGTCACTGATCGTCATGCAGGGCAGACGCTCGATGTTCAGAATCCCAGTGGACAGGCGGGCAATGTCCAGCAGGTCGCGGCTGGGTCGATTCTGGATGAAGAACCTGATGCAACCTGGTATGTCCGCCCGCCGAGCGGTGGACAGTACGGGCCAGCATCCACTGTAGAGTTGCAGGAGTGGATCACTCAGGGGCGGGTGGCTGCTTCGGCCTTGCTGTGGCGTGACGGTTGGCCACAGTGGCGGGATGCCAGCGACGCGTTGCCAGAAATGTCCGCCAGTTTGCCGGGAGTAACGGGTGCAGGGGGGCCTGAAATGACTTCTACAGTGACCCCGGGCATTCAGCTCAAGGCCGGGGGCAAGGAGACTGCTGGGGCCCATTCGGCTGTCCCCTTGAGTGGTTCCACCGGAATTGGTGCGGAGCGGCGTTCGCGGACCATGCGTCGAATCAGCATGATTTCGATACTGGTTGCGATTGCTGCAACGCTGATTGGAGTTCTGTTTTACGTGGTTAACCGCTAGGCAGATGCGATCGGCCTGATCATGCTCTTGTCTGGGTTGAGGGGCCTTCCCTTACCAGTGCGTTGCTTGATCCACTACAGTGGGGTGGATGAGCGGCCGGCGATTTGCTTTTCGCTGGCGGCCAGTCAGAATTGAGGTTCCCAAAAATCATGCCTCCCGCCGAGGCTTTTCGTTCTCAGGAGAAGTATTTCATGACCATCAACAACAAAGTTGCACTCATTTGGCTCGCCGCAGGCGTGATCGGTTTGTCCAGCCTGACCAGTGTTCAGGGGCAAGATGCCAAGCAACAAGATGCCAAGCAATCGGTGAACGTCTTCGGTGAGGGCAAAATCACGGTGCCTGCCGATTTCAAACGAGTGGAGCCCAAGTCTCGAATCATCCAACACGAATTTCAGGCCAAGGCTGGCGAGGGCGATGGCGTCAAAACTGCACGTGTCACAATGATGGCCGCCGGTGGTGATGTGAAAGCGAATATTCAGCGTTGGCAGGGACAGTTTGCCGGAGGTGATCAGGATGCTCGCAAGACTGAGGAAATGAAAGTTGGTAAGTGGCAGGTCTACGTTGTCGACATCAATGGAAACTACGCGGAACGCGTTGGAGGACCCTTTGCCGGTGGTAAAGTCGTGAACCAGGAAAACTATGCCATGGTCGGGATCATTCTCGAAGATCCCAACGGGCGGAAGTTCTTTCTCAAAATGATTGGCCCCGCTGAAGTTGTGAAAGCAAATCGCAAAGCGTTTGTTGGCATGGCTAAAGGCATTGATAAATAAGTCGTGCCGGGTTTGCAGTTCACAGTCAGTGATGCCAGTCAGGGGTGGCCAGTCAAGGAAGGTGCACAATGAACATTCAGAGCTTTCTGGAGCATCACGGGATTGTTCGCAACCCGTTTGCCGAAGAGGATGCACAAACAGATCAGGTGTTCAAACAGTACTGCATCAGCAGTGCTTACCACCCGATTTGGGACAAGGTTTATGGTGATCCAAAAGAGCCATCGACCTCCATCATCTTTGGCCCCAAGGGTTCTGGAAAGACGGCGATGCGTCTGCAGATTGACCGGCATCTGAGTCGATACAACGACGAGCATCCCAGTGAGCGACTGTTTGTCATTCGGTACGATGACTTCAATCCGTTTCTTGATCACTTCTGTGAGCGTTTGGGGCGGAGAACGGCGAGGAAACCTGAACGAGTGCTGGATGCCTGGCGTCTTTGGGATCACATGGATTCCATTCTTTGTCTTGGCGTGACAGACTTGATCGACCGCATCCTTACCGCGGACCAGGGAGCATCGGCGGAGTCGATTAGCAAGCAGCGGGTTCACGGTTTGGACCGAGCTGCGGCTCGTGATCTGTTGTTGCTGGCGTCCAGTTACGATCAATCAACCTCGTCAACATTCATCGCCCGTTGGACGGAGTTGAGACGAGATTTGGGGTATCGCAATTTTGCATCCAAAATCAGTCTGATTGCCGCCATTGCTGCCGCCATTTTTTCAGTCCTGCTGGTTTTTCTGCTGTATACAGGCAACTGGGGTGCCAGTGATGGTGAGGAAACAGCCAATGTGTCTCGGATGACATTGCTGCTCATTCCTGTCATCACTCTGGTGGGGTCGGCACCATGGCTGTGGCGAACGTTCAAGTGTCACCTGGCTGCCTTGGGTATCCGCCGGCACATGCGGGTTGGTAAACGCGAAACGGGATCGCTGCGGAAAATTCTGCAGCAATTCCCAAGCAAAGAATTAGCCAATCAACCCTTGCCACGCTACGACCGGACAGATGATCGATATGAACTCTTGAACAAGTTCAAGGCCATTCTCGAGGCTCTGGGGTTCAGTGGCATCATTGTGCTGATGGATCGCGTTGATGAACCCCACATGACCGGGGGCAAGCCGGAGTTGATGAGGCGATTTGTTTGGCCATTGTTGGACAATAAACTGCTCAAGCATCCGGGGGTGGGTTTTAAAATCATGCTTCCCCAGGAACTGCACCGTGACATCGATCGTGAGACACGGGAGTTTCATGAGCGTGCGCGACTCGATAAACAGAATGTCATTTCCGCTTTTCAGTGGACGGGTGAGTCGCTCTACGATTTGGCTCGAGCTCGAATGTTGGCGTGTGCCGCGGAGGGGGCGAGTCCCGAGCCCAAGGACTTGTTTTCTCAGGAAGTCAGCTATGAGCGAATGCTTGCAGCATTTCAATCATTGAGGGTTCCACGCCATCTGTTTCGGTTTCTGTTCCGCGTGCAGGTAGAACATTGCAACCGACACACCGATGCACAGCCAGCCTTCAAAATCGGTGGAGAAACCTTCGAATCAACGCTGGCCGTTTATGCCCGCGAGTCTGAAATTGGTAACCACTGATCATTCAGGGGGCCATCGTGAACTGCGGAAAAGTGGGATCGGGGACCACCACTGGTTGGGGTTACTGCCGCTCGCGGTGGAGCTGAATGGTTCTCTTTTGCGGTGAAAACTGCTCAGGTTGGGTGATTCGGACCGCCCCAGTCAATCGGTTGGGGCATTGGATGCTGTGCCGTTCGGTTTGCCCGTCGCCGATCAGGCATGGACTGTGATGCTGATCAGGCATGGACTGTGATGCCGATCAGGCATGGACTGTGATGCCGATCAGGCATGAACTGTGATGCCGATCAGGCATGGACTGAAATGTCGATCACGCATGGAGTGTAATGCTGATCACGCATGGCCGGGAATCATGGTCAGGAGAGCCTGATGGTGGACTTGTTGGCGGTGATTTCCGGGTTGCTCAGCAGGTATCTGGGCAGAATTGGGGGCTACCGTACCCTCAACGCACCTTTTCACCTTGTGAACGTTTCCCGTTTTGGTACTCTATTTGCCCCCAAGCCGGGGTCCAAAACTTCCGTCAACACTTATACTCGATGCTGAGCGGGTGTCCGCTTTCGGCCTTGAAAACTGGAGAATGAACTAGGTGGGTACTAAGAGAACAGGTAAAGGTCGACGCAAAGTAGGACGTAAAAAACGACGTATGCGAGCGAAAATTCGGCATCGCAAGAAGTAATTTGCGGATATTTCGATGAGCCGTTTTGGGCAGCAAGCCCATCCGACCACTCGCACGATTTGTCTGCCGCGTGAGCCAGAGGCCCCGATTTTTGGGACCTTGCTACGTTCCCGGTGAAGAGCAACGGATGCTCTTGCTGTTGGTTCTGGGCCGGTTTGATGCGCTAATGCGTGGTTTGTGTGCAAGAAACATTTTCAGCGCACGCCAAACTGTCACGCCAAAAGATGTTTCGGCGACGGCCTCATGATCGATGGTTCGTCGTAATCGTTTGGTGACATTTGCCGGGCCCGTTGAAATCGGCTCGCACCCGTCAACGTGTGAAATTGTGACACTGGCAATGAATTGTGACACCGGCAATGAGTGGATCGCTGACATCTTGATTCAGTTTTTGCCTTCGAGGGTCAGCCGGGTTGCTGGGTTCTTGAGATTTAGCCCTTACGATTGGTCAATCCCGCTCACTTCTTCGTTCTGATAGGGAATCTTGAGAACGCAGTCTGATTTGCTAGAGTCAAAAAGGCGTTGAGCGGCTAAATTAGAGGCGATCCCAGGATGAGATGCTCGCGTGATGCGAGCCCGGCAAACTCAGGTGAACCATGGTTTTCTGACTTGCTGCCACCACAACTACTAGGACGACTTGCCGCTTGTCGGCAACTCAAGTTTTGCGAATGTCTACTGTCGATCCAAAAACGAGCGAGTCGGATTCAGGCAAAGCACCTGCTAGCCCGCCGAAAAAACGGGGTGTGCCCGAGGGTTTGTGGCTCAAGTGTCCGGGTTGTGGCGCCTCGGTCTATAAAAAAGAAGTTGAGCAACGGCTCAATGTATGCCCCAAGTGTGAGCATCACTTTTATGTATCGGCTCTGCAGCGGATTGCTCAAGTGCTTGACGAGGGGACGTTCGAGGCGATGAACGAACATCTGCATCCGACTGATCCACTCGAATTTGCTGATCGGCGAAAGTATGCCGAGCGTTTGGTGGGAGAGCAGAAGCGGACGGGTTTGACCGATGCAGCGATGACGGGAACCGGGATGGTCCGTGCTCGTCGAGTCGCGTTGGCTGTGACCGATAGCGCGTTCATCATGGGTAGCATGGGGTCGGTGGTTGGTGAGCGGCTTACTCGCTTGATCGAATGGGCTACCGAACAGGATCTGCCGTTGATCATTATCAGCGCCAGTGGTGGTGGTGCCCGAATGCATGAAGGGATTCTCTCGTTGATGCAAATGGCCAAAGTGTCTGCTGCATTGGCACGCTATGACGAGGTGGGTGGATTGTTCATCAGTGTTCTGACCAACCCGACCATGGGCGGCGTGGCCGCCAGTTTTGCATCTCTCGGAGATCTGGTTTTTGCAGAACCCAAAGCATTGATCGGTTTTGCTGGTCCGCGAACAATCAAAGCGACGATTGGAATCGAATTGCCAGACGGTTTTCAGACCAGCGAATTCCTGCTGGAGCATGGTTATATCGATCGTATTGTCGAGCGGAAGAACCTGAAAACCGAGATTGCAAGAGCGATTGACTATTGTGGAAAGTAGCAGTGGTCGTTGCCGTTGCACGAGAGACCTGTTGCACGAGATACCCGTTGCACGGTGAACTTGAGCACGGCTTGAGGATACACAGCGATATTCAGGGCAGCACCTTTACTCCGCACTTTGTGACTGATGAGCCTTTTTGACTCCCTAAAATCCGCATTTCAATCGTCCGGGAGCAATGTCTCTCGACGGATTGATGTCGAAGGCCGTTTTGCCAGACAGCGCACGGCAGTCACCGGAACCATGGCCCATTTCTATGTGGCCAAGGACCGTGAGTACGATGATCGAATGGTCGGGATCAAAATCCTTGATATCGAGAAAATGGAACTCTTCGAGAACCGATTCAAAGGCCTGAAAAAGCCGAGCGAAGGTCAAATCGCGCTTTCCATGAGTCACCCGAAAGTCGTTGAGACGTACGAAGTGGGGCTCACGATGAAAGGACAGCCTGTCCTGATCATGGAGTATATCGCTGGTCCCAGCATGCAGAATATTGTTGTGCAAAGGCAGGAAGAACATGTTTCAGGCCGTCGCTTGACGTTGATTCGGGATATGGCTGAATCGCTCAAATACGTCCATTCCATGGACTACATCCACCGTGATATCTGTCCGCGAAACTTTATCTGCCTGCCTGGAAGCACCGGCGTAAAACTGATTGACTTTGGTTTGACGGTACCCGCCACGCCACCTTTCATGGTTCCAGGAAACCGAACCGGAACACCGCTTTACATGTCACCCGAAATCGTTCGGCGGAGAGCGACCGATCGTCGAGTCGATATTTTTTCCTTCGGCATCACCTGTTATTGCCTCATTTCGTTTGAGCATCCCTGGCAGGGTGAAATCCTCAATGGCCGGGCCGCGTTGCAACACGATACCTCGCCACCACAAGATTTGTTGGAGCGTTGTCCCAATGTTGATCCACGATTGGCACGGGCCGTCATGAACGCGCTTCAACCAGATGTGAACCAGCGGACGACGTCCATGGACCAGTTCTTGCACGCGATCGGCAACGTTGAGAAGGTATTCGTCGAATAACCCCCGGTTTCACCCAATCACCGAGGTTTGGCGATGCTGAAGAAGTCTGCCCCCGTGAATCGTGAATCGTGAATCGTGAATCGTGAATCGTGAATCGTGAATCGGGTCGCAAATTCCGATCCCCCCCCACTGGCGATTGTCCCAAGGATTGGCGGCATACGAAGCCATCGCGCGGATGATTGCCTCGTCAATGCACTGTCAATGCACTCGTCGAACGCCTGCCAGGGTCGGTCTCAGGCCGCCAGAGGCAGGGATTTGAGGATTGTTTTGGCCGAATTTGACGACTTTATGCGGTATACGGGCAAATCATGCCGATGTTTTTAACGTCTGGGTTCCTAGGAATCCGGCCAGATCATGGAGTGTCATGGAGTCATTCGCTAATTCGGCACAATCGGACTGCAGCCCATAAGTCGGGCTAGATTGGCGGTTTTCGCGGCGTTTTCGTTGACACTCTTTTTAGCGTGTAACTATACTTCGGTGTGAGTGGTGAACTTGGGTAAGATTCCCGGGGCGGAGATTCCGCACGCCACTACCATCCTCCGCATCAGAATTGACAGCGAGGATGAGGATCTAGCCTCCTCTCATTTGGTCGGTCTCGTCGTTAACGGAAACACTAATGACTCTACTTGGTAAGTGTCTTACTGCCCTGATCCTGATACTGAGTGTCGGTTTTGCCGCTCTCGCTTTGGTCGCCACCGCTTCGCACAAGAATTGGCGCGATGTGGTGATCTCAGGAGAAAATGGTCAGCCTGGTTTGAAAGCTCAGATTGAGCAGATCAGCAGCGAGAATCAGCAACTCACTGATCAGAAGGTTCGTGCACAGAATGCTTTGGCTCGTGAGCAGGTCTCACGAAAAACAGCTTTGGCTGCACTGCAAACGCAACTCGACACTTTTCAGGCAGAGTTGAGTCGAAGTGGAGCCGATGTAGAATCGCTCACATCACAAGTGACAAAGCTGGTTTCAGATAACGAGACGAAAACAAAAGAGCTTGAGACGCTGAATGCGGACAACGATCGACTTCGGGCCGCCGTTCGTGATGAGCAGGAGGCACGAGATCAACTGTTCACTTCAACACTTGAATTGACCGACAAGATGAATGTGCTTCGTGGTTTCAAGCAACGCTTGGAACAGCGAAACAAGCAACTCATGTCTCAGGCAACTCGATTCCAGGAAGTCATTGCTGCTCGCGGCATCGACATCAACGAGCCTCTTGATGGGGCTCCTCCTGAAAGGAATGGAAACATCCTTCAAATCGATCGACCCAGCCATTTGGTACTGGTTTCGATCGGATCAGACGAAGGCCTCCGACCAGGTCACTTTCTGGAAGTGACGCGTCAAGGTCGTTACGTTGGCAAATTGAAAGTACGTAAAGCTGAGCCTGATCGCTCGGTTGCAGAAATTTTGAAAGACTATAGCGAAGGCATCCTGCAGGAGGGCGATCGTGTCGACACTACCCTCGACTGAAACTAAAACCAAGCAACCAGCCAGTGTTTATACGGTGATGCTCTTCTTGAGCATGCTGTTCATGCTGATTGCCGTCATTGCAATGTGGATCGAGTGCCGGCGTTACATGCCAGAGTACTGGAATACGCAGACCGCGCAGCCCAACGCGATGGTCATGCCTGTGGACAACGATCATCTGGCCTGAGTCAGGAGTTCTTCAGCGACCCTTCGGGGTTCTGTGTCTCTCGCACCACTGGCATCGCAATCATCAAGAATCCAGAGTGTGTTTCATCCTGCGCGCTCTGTGAAGAGCCGCGGTGAATTCAATCACACCTGGCATGTCGGTCTGGGCAGCAATCCGCATATGAAGTCAGCAAAGCGAGGTGAACCTCGGGTTGTTGACTGGGTGGGAGTATCGGAATGGGTGATCACACCGACATTAAGCAGATGGCAACTGCCGGAAAACTGTTGAACCTGATATCGCAACTGGTCCACCGACTGTGGCATTTATGTTGACAAGTGAGAGATGGGCGGTGGCCGATCCCACTCTACCCATGCCACAGCGATCATGGCGGCGATGACGGCTTGGGGGGCGTATTCGTATTTGCGGCCCAGCAGCAAACACTGTTTGTGCCCAGCAGCAAACACTGTTTATGCCCAGCAGCAAACACAGTTTGTGTCCAGCAGCGAGATGAGCTACGCCGCCCGCCGTCGTGGTTGCTCGATCGCCTGATCTCGCGATGGCATGCTGACGACCATCTCATGCTGGTTGCACACGGCGACTTCCGTGGGTCTCAGGCGTTCAATCAGTTGGGGGCGGGCAGTCGGGGCCAGGCCACGGCCAAGAACCTCCAGCATCTGCCCAGGGCGTGTAAGGCTCGCGAAAGCTCCCCACAATGCCGCCGATAACGATCGTGACCATCCACCGCCTGAGAAGTAGTTCTTGAGGCACTGAGTACGTATGCCCCGGTTGAGCGATGTTTGGTTCCAGGGAAGTGAGTCTTCGTCAAAGAGCACTTCAGACTCGCTCGCCAACGAGCAGGTCCAGCCCGCCTGAGAAACCAGATGATGGAAAGCGTAGCTTGCCTCCATGACATCGGCCGAGACAATGCAATCTGTCACAGATCGTAGCAATTCCCGCCTCCAAAACGAGGCAGGCAGATATGCACCGGTTCGCTGTCGCCCCGAACTCACAATTTCCTGGTGACCGCGACTGGCACTTTGGCAGAGACGGTCCATGCCATCACTCCAGCCAGCGGAAACAATCGTCCCCTGTGTGTCGTGACGGATGACGGGAGAAACGACTCCACACTCGTAAGCTTCAAATGCTTCCAAGGCGTCGTCGGTCCAACCTCGGGTTGCCCGAAGGCCGTCTGACAAAACGTGGACAAATCTGCCTCGTGCCTGAGATGCACCGGCTGAAATCAGGTCCAGTGGATTGTCCGAATCGGCGATCACAAACCTGATCTCGTCACCGAGAGCAAAAGGATCGTCATAGCTGCCGTCATGGCAAACCAATACTTCCGATCCATCTACCGGATTTTCCAGCACGCTGATCAGCGTACGTTCAAACGCAGTCAAATCCCTTCCGATAGGGATCACGATCGACAATCGGGGGATCGGAGGAAATTTAGGCACCGATACCATTCCAGCTTGAGAGGCCAAAGTGGGGTTCCGACGAACGGAACTTTCCCTACAACGGGACGCAATGTCCCTAGCAAAACGATTCGGAATCGCTCACGCTGGAGTTGAGTTGATCGCGAGAACAGTCAGGTAAACCAGTGACTTATTGGTATGCCCCCTACGACTGTGTTCGCTAATCCGCACAATTTGACATTTGAAACGACCTCCACTGCCTGAAACCGACTGCCAAGCATGCAACATCGACGAATCTCGGGTCACGGACCACACGTCTCGGAAATTGGATTTGGTGGTTGGGCAATTGGGGGAGGCTGGGGCGAGCAGCAGGATGCGGATTCGACGGCTGCTCTTCATGCCGCGCTGGATGCGGGTGTCAATTTCATTGATACCGCCCAAGGATATGGGGAGGGTCGTAGTGAGCAGCTGATTGCCCAGGTTCTGAGAGATCGAGCCGACGAGGTTTTCGTGGCTACGAAGACACCGCCCGATGCAGGTCCTTGGCCACCGAGTCCACATTGCCGCTGGCAGGATCGTTATTCTGCCGCCTATTTGCGAGCAAATGTTGAGCAGCGTTTGCGAAATCTCAACACCGATCGTATCGACCTGCTGCAGTTGCACACTTGGACGCGAGCTTGGAACGATGATCCCCAACCCTTGCTGGTGCTTCGGCAGCTGCGAGAGGAAGGAAAAATCAATTTGATTGGCGTTAGTACGCCAGAACATGATCAGGCTTGTGTGATTCAGCTGATGCGTGATGGATTGGTCGATGTGGTTCAGATCATTTTCAATCTGTTTCATCAGGAACCTGTCGCCCAGTTGTTGCCGGTGGCCGCCGAGACGGGAACAGGAGTGGTTGTACGGGTACCGCTCGATGAGGGAGCGCTGACGGGTAAGTACACTGCGGATCATCGATTCCCTGAATCCGACTTTCGTAGTCAGTATTTCGCTGGTGATCGCATGGCCCGCACGGTGGAGCGGGTTGAGGCCATCCGATCTGACCTCGAGGATTTTGGTTTGGCTGAGCAATATTCGCTTGTCGACTTGGCTCTTAAATTCGCTCTGTCACCGCCAGAGGTCAGCACTGTGATTGCTGGGATGCGGAATCAGGAGCAGGCCAGAATGAATACGCGAACAGCCCGATTGCGCGACTTGCCTGATGAATTGATCAAGCGTCTACACCGACACAACTGGTTGCGTGGTGTCTGGTACGGCGGCAAGTGAGTAACGTACTGAGTTATTCAGGTCACTTTGCGGTATCTTGGTTTCCAAATCCAGAGCGTGTCCTGTTTGCCCGCTTTCTGAGTTGATTTTTCTCCCAATGAGGAATCGACAATTTGATTCTTGATTATCCTCTCCTACGGAAACTGAGTTTTGACAGATCACCAAATGCTGTTAGATGCAGCCATCAATGCCGCCCGACTGGGTGGAGAAGTTCTGATGCGTTATTTGAGTCAGGGGGTTCAGATGCGAGACAAGTCGTCAGACGGTGGCAAGACCTACGACCTTGTCAGTGATGCTGACCTCGACAGCGAAAAGATCATTGGTGACTACCTTGGCAAACTGTTCCCCGGCCATGAACTGCTGGGTGAAGAAGATCTTGATGGTGATATCAACGCCGAGCATTTATGGGTGATTGATCCGTTGGATGGTACCAACAATTATGCCCATGCTATTCCACACTTTGCTGTTTCCATTGCTCACTACCACCTTGGAAAACCAATAGTCGGAGTCATCCTGAATCCTGCCCGTGATGACCTCTTCACGGCGGCTGAAAATCAGGGAGCGTATCGTAATGGTGAGCGGGTGAAAGTCTGTGATTCAGTGTCGCTTGCGCAGACCCTTGTCGGGTGTGGTTTCTATTACGACCGGGGCGCGATGATGCGAAGTACCCTCAATGCTGTCGAAGAATTTTTTGGACATGACATTCATGGGATTCGTCGATTTGGGACTGCATCGCTTGACTTGTGCCAAGTCGGTTGTGGCCACTTTGGTGCTTTCTTTGAGTACCAGTTATCACCTTGGGATTTCGCGGCCGGTCGCCTGTTTGTTGAGGAAGCAGGAGGCCGAGTGACTGATGGTCGGGGAAATCCGTTGCCGTTGGAAATGTCCAGCGTTGTGGCCAGTAATGGTCATTTGCATGATGCCGCGATCGAGATCACTGCCAGACATCATCCCTCCACTGATCACTCGGATGACTGAGGGTTGGCGTTTTGTAACAAACTGTCGCACTATTCTCGGTTGCATGATTTTCGATTGCTGTGTCCACTGTTACTTGGACGTTTGAGCTACTTGGAAGGTTGATCGGGACGACACGGCTGTTCGGGCTGTTCGGGTTGTTCGGGCTATTCGAGGAGAACGCGATGTGCCGAGGTTTTCACTCAGCAACCATTTTCACTCAGCAACCATTTTTCACTCAGTAGGAAGTTCGTGGTGGATTCCTGTGTCCCTGCCATGGACAATGGTTTGAGGCCCCGCCGGTATCGCTGACACCGATCGCGTAGCAGTGAGATTTTGAAGTCAATGGAGAGTCGTATCGAATGTTGAAGCAGCGTCGAAGATTGACCGACCGAAAACGGATCGATCAGCCATTGTTTCAGGGTCTGTGCGTGGTCTTTGTCGTGACTGCCTGGTTCACCGTTCTGAGTGATGTACGTGCGGTGGACCCTGACCTGCCCAACTCTGACCCGCCCAACGCTGATCAGACAGATTCCAGCATTGGCCCCCGCGTTCTCAATCAGGTGTTTTCGCTGCCAGCGACAGATGGCAGTGTCATTTCCGTGGGCGCTGATGCCAGCGTTCCTTACCGTGTGGTGTGTTTTCTTGGAGCGGAATGTCCACTGGCAAACCTCTATGCACCACGATTGAATCGCCTGGCAACTGAGTTCAAGGATCGCGGAGTGCGATTCATTGGTATCAACAGCAATCTGCAGGACTCGATGCCAGAGCTTGCTGCTTATGTGAAGAAGCATGAACTGGTGTTTCCGATGGTCAAAGATTATGACCGCGCTGCGGCTTTGGGGTTTGGTGCATCTCGTACACCCGAGGTGTTTGTGGTTGATGCTGCTGGTGTGATTCGCTATCAGGGAAGGATTGATGACCAGTACCGCCCCGGGCTCTTGAGGCCAAAACTGGAACGCCAGGATTTGCGAATCGCGATGGAGCAGGTACTGTCTGGCAAACGTGTTGCCGTTGCCCGCACAACAGCGACGGGTTGTCTGATCAGTTTGCCACGGGAAGTGGATGAGGAATCAGAGGTTACCTTTTGCAACCAGATTAGCAGAATGTTGCGGAAGAACTGTGTCGAGTGTCATCGACGTGGCCAAATCGGACCCTTCGCTCTTGATCAGTATGATGAAGTCATTGGTTGGGCAGACATGTCTCTCGAGGTGATGGATCAGGGACGCATGCCGCCATGGCATGCCACGGCTGGTCGCGAAAAGTTTAGCAATGCTCGTCAGCTTTCTGCCGCTGACAAAGCTGTCTTTCGAACATGGGTCGAAGCAGGGACTCCCTATGGCGATCCGCAACAGTTGGAACCGGCGTTGGAGTATCCAGCCGATGATGCTTGGCCCGTGCAGCCTGATCTGGTTCTTGGGATGACCCAACCGTATGAAGTTCCTGCTGAACTGCCTCCTACGCAACTCAATCAGGGCGTGGCTTATCAGTACAGCGTTTTGGATCCCGGTTTTGAGGAAGAACGTTGGCTGTCGAACGTCATGCTGCGTCCAGGTGATCCACGCGTCGTGCACCACGCACTGCTCCTGTTGCGATTGCCTGATGGAAAGGAAATCGGTTTTCCACGATTAATCAGCGGTCACGTGCCCGGTCAGATGGCTTCAAAGGTGCATCAGGGGCATGCAATCCGAGTCCCGGTCGGAGCCAAGTTTGTGCTGCAAATGCACTACACACCCTGCGGTACAACGATTTCGGATCTAACCAAAGTTGGTTTGGTGTTTACCGACAGGGAAAAAGTAACCCATGAGGTATTGTCTTTGGTCGGAATCAATCCGAATTTTGAAATCCCCAAGGGTGCTGAAAACCATATCGTGAGAGGCAGGTTGCCCACCTTTCCCCGCGATGGGATTTTGCTGGCACTTGCACCCCACATGCACGTGCGAGGAAAGTCGTTTTCGTTTGAATTGCAGCGGGGCGATCAGGTTCAGTCAGTCCTGGAAGTGCCACAATACGATTTTGGCTGGCAGCACCGCTATGAACTGGCTGATCCCATCCCACTTCAGGGTGTCACCGGCATGCGATTCACTGCCGTATTCGACAACTCTGCAGGTAATCCCGTGAATCCTGATCCCGATGCGACTGTATTCTGGGGAGACCAGACTTGGGAAGAAATGGCCATGGCAGTGGTGACCGTTGCCGTACCTTTGAATGAATCAAGTCCGCGAATTCAAGCTGATACGGTTCAGCGTTGGAGTCCAGAGGAACTCAAGGCAGCTTCGGATTATGCGGAAAGCTACATTTCACGCCTCGATACCAACGCGGATGGGGTGATTACCAGAGGCGAGTTGCCCAAGTCAGTGCCCTCTCGTGTTTTCTGGAGAATGAGTGGCAACGACGGTTTGTTGACCATTCAAGATGTCGAACGTCAGTACCTGCAACGCCGTTCAGGTCGTTGAGTCAGTTTTGCAGGATGACCTGTTTTGTTTAGTCGCTTTGGAATTCTAGCTGATTGGATCATTGCTCACCGATGGTTCACGACGTTCCTGTTGGTTGCTTGGACGGCACTGATGGCCATTGGCCATTACGATCCCAGCCTCCTGTTTCCAGAGCCGACTTACAGTGACGAAGCGGCACAGCGGGCAGGCGAGTCTGCTGGGTTTCAGACTCGGCAGTCAGAACCTGTGCCCGACGTGGAGCCGTTACGAGTCGATCTCGGTAACGTGATTGTGGTTGCACGCTCAGATGATTTCTTCTCTGGGCAGGGTGTCAAAGCGATGCGAGCCGTGGTGAGCTCCCTCGAGTCCTTGCAGCAGGTCAGCAGTGTTGTCTGGATGGACCGTGCACCACCATTGAATATCTTCAGCCTTTCGCAACCACTGTTACCTCGGGGAGAGGCATCGCCTGAACGCCTTGCCGATGCCCGCAAACGAGCTTTGGCCAATCCGCTGGTCGTCGGGCAACTGTTGTCGCCAGACACGCGAACGATGTTGTTGATGGTCAATCTCGATTGGTTGTTTGTTCAGCAGGATTCTGATTGCACGGATCGCTTGCGTGATGCGGCGGGGAAAGCAGCCTCCAAGTTTCCTGAGGTGGATATTTCGTTTCAGGTAACGGGCCAGGTGCCCATCTCGATCAGTCGATCGGTCAGTACCCGACAAAACGAAATCAAGTATCAGGTGATTGGTTATTCGATCGCCTTGCTGACAGCTCTGGTTTTATTTCGTGGTATTGCTTCGGTCATCATTGTTGGTCTGGCGCCGGCGTTCGGAGTCTTTTGGACGCTAGGACTGCTGCACCTTCTGGGGTTCGATGACAATCCCTTCAATGGTGTGATTGTTCCGATTCTCCTGTGCATGGTCGGTTTCACCGATGGAGTTCACATGATGGTCCAGATCCGTCGTCATCGGGCTGACGGAGTTTCGGCAGTTGAGGCTGCACGCCGGGCGATCCGCGAAGTGGGCCTCGCTTGTTGGATGACCTCATTGACGACAGCGATAGGGTTTGGGTCGCTCATGACAGCCCGGCACGAAGTCGTACGGGAATTCGGTTACTGTTGCGTGATTGGCGTCTTGTTGACGTTTGTCTCGGTCATCACCATCATCCCGCTCGCTTGCGCGAGTCGCTTTGGGCGAAATGTTCATGCAGGCGTTGGCAAGAATCTCGTTGATCGGAATCTCAGCAGGATCTCCGTGATCATCGATTTTGTCCTTGATCGCTGCCGGGTCTTCAGTTGGATTGCGATCATCGGAACGGCTGTGCTTGCTGTATGCGCCTTGCAAATGAGTCCCGACGAAAAATTGACAAGCAGCATGGCTGCCAATTCCGAACCCGTCGTCGCATTGAAACACATTGACGAGAACTTCGGGGGCATGATGACTGCAGAGGTTTTGGTGCGATGGAATTCGAACGTCGATTCGGCTGACGGGATCATTGCCGAAGTATTGTCTGAGGTGGGTGCCACTTTGCAGGATGAATCGCTGCTGGGGAATCCGCTTTCAATCTGCAACTTCATTGATGCATTACCGGGAAGCGGTGATGCGTCCACTCGCATGTCACTGCTGGACTTGTTGCCCCCACCCTTGAAACGCGCCTATTACACGCCTGAGCGAAGCAGGGCCGTGGTCCGTTTTCGGATGCAGGATATCGGCATTGCTGCTTATGGACCTGTTTTTGAACGTGTCCAGACAAAATTGGCAGATCTGCAAACGCAGTATCCCAATTTCAAAATCCAACTGACCGGTGGGGTCGTTGATCGATGGGAGAATCTTTATCAGATCGTCGTGGATCTCGCGATCAGCCTGGGAACGGCCAGCCTGATTATCTTTATCGTCCTTGCAGTGGTGTATCGATCTCTGCGACTGGGGCTGATCTCGATCATTCCTAATGTGTTTCCCCTTGCTTTGACAGGGACGCTGTTGTGGGCGTATGGTCAAAGTCTTGAAATCGTCAGCGTCTGTGCATTCACCGTTTGTCTGGGAATCGCTGTCGATGATACGATCCACTTTCTGACGCGGTACCGCGAAGAAGAACTGAAAACCGAGGATCGCAGGATCGCGATTCGGCGGTCGTTTGTGGGAGTCGGTACGGCGTTGATCATGACTACCGTCGTGCTGATCATTGGATTCAGCACTGCACTGTTGAGTGATGCCCGTGATCACCGTATCTTTGCCATCATGGGAATCCTGACCATCGGCAGTGCGTTATTCGCTGATTTGGTTTTCCTGCCCGCCTTGCTGTTGCGTTTTGGCGGATCTCGAAAAACTGCTGCCAACGGAAATGGTGAACATGGTGCATGAACAGGACTGGACTTCAATCATCCGCAAACATGCGGTGAAACTGAATCCTGATTGGGTGGCAATGCGAAGACACCTGCACCAGTACCCGGAACTCTCAAATCACGAGTACCAGACCACTGAATATCTGGTGGAAAATTTTGAGCGACTCGGTTTGCCAACGCATGTGTCCGGTGAGGGACGCGGGTTGACTGCCGATCTGGTCTCTGCGACCGAATTGGCAAGCGGACCGTGCATTGCCATTCGTGGTGATATTGATGCCTTGCCAATTCAGGATTCCAAACAGGTCGATTATCGAAGTCGTTGTGATGGGGTCATGCATGCTTGCGGGCATGACGTGCATGCCACCATTGTGTTCGGAGCCATGCAAATTCTTGCGTCGATGAAGTTGGCGGGAGAATTACCATGGCCAGTGTCCGTTCGCGCCATCCTGCAGCCTGCCGAAGAGCTTGCTGTGGGCGCCAGGCATATGATCCATCATCACGCTTTACGAGGGGTCGATGCCATTCTTGCACTGCATGTTGATCCAACCCGCCCGGTAGGTCGTATTGGTTTGCGCAAAGGAACGTTGGCTGCTGCTTGTGATACGATTCACGTAGCAATCAAGGGAAGAGGTGGTCATGGAGCAAGGCCACAAATGACCAAGGACCCCATTGATGCGGCCACTCACTGGGTACAGTCAGCGTTTCGCAGAATTGCGCGCACCGCAGATCCGCATGAGACGGTGGTGTTTTCGATCGGGCAAATGGAAGCGGGGCATAGTGCCAATGTGATCCCCGATCACGCAACACTTGCAGGATCATTGCGATCGCTTGATCAGGACAGTCGGCGAGTTGCTTTGGAGACGCTTGAAGACGTTTGTGAGTCCATTGAACGCGAAACAGGCTGCTCGATTGAAATGAGACTGGGTGCGTCGGCTCCGGCTGTCGTCAATGATTCAAGGTTGGTTGACTTGATGGTGGCGAGTGTTGGACCAACACTCGCCACCGGAGCCATTGAATGGATTGAGCAGCCGAGCATGGGAAGCGAAGATTTCTCGTATTATCTGGAACACGTGCCTGGAGCGATGTTGCGCCTGGGCGTCGGAGGGGATCAGGTGGGCAACGCACCACTGCATACTTCAGGATTTGATATTGATGAGCGGGCTCTCGCAATTGGCAGTCGGCTTTTTGCTGCTACCGTGATCCATTACTTTGATCCTGACAATCAGGATTGATGCGGTCGCGGATCCCTGGCTGGCCGCATCCGACGGTTTTGTTTCGTAGAATGAGCGTGGGCACAGGCCGCGCGGTCAACAAAACGGCACGCACTGCAAACTAGCAATGATCAACGATTCGTGGGAGGATCGGGATGGCAAAACTAGAATTCACATCCAACGCATCGCCTACCATTGGCGTGGAACTCGAACTCGGGATCGTTCATGGTGAGACGTTTCAATTGGAAAGTGGTTGCAGTCGCATGATTGAACGTTTGCCCGCAGATGTGGCAAATGAAGTCAAGCATGAGTTGATGCAGTGTTGCGTGGAAGTGATTAGTGGGGTTTGTCACACCGTTGGTGATGCTCGCGGTGACTTGTCAAGAAAACTCCGGCAAGTTGAACAGGCAGCCGAGGCTGAGGGTTTGAGGCTGTGGTGGGGCGCGACTCACCCCTTTGGCTTGTGGGAGGATCAGCACGTGACTGATACGCCACGGTATCACAGCTTGATGCAGTTATTGCAGGAACTTGCACGCCGCATGATTACGTTCGGACTGCATGTTCATGTGGGTGTGGATACCGGTGACAAGGCGGTCATGATTTGTGATCGAATCATGCAACATTTGCCCACCCTGCTGGCGTTGTCGGCCAGCAGTCCCTACTGGCAGACCAGAGACACCGGGTTGCATTCGCATCGATCGAAACTGATGGAGGGATTGCCAACCGCTGGTTTGCCCACGTTGATGCGTAACTGGAGCGAATATGTCTGGTTGGTGAACCATATGGTTGAAACAGGATTCATCAATACAATTCGGGAAATCTGGTGGGATGTACGACCACATCACAATTTTGGCACCGTCGAAGTGCGTGTGTGCGACATGCCGGGGAATTTGGATCATGTGTGTGGTTTGACTGCCCTGATTCAATGTCTGGTCAAAAAGTTGAGCGATGAGATTGATGAGGGAACTTATCAATTTGATTGTCACCCGATGATGGTTCGGCAGAATAAGTGGCGGGCAGCGCGTTATGGCATGTCGGCCAAACTGGTGCATGCACGTGATTATCGGGTTCAACCAGTCACGCAGATCGCGTGTGATCTCGTGGATCGTTTGCGAGGTGTTGCCCAGGACTTGGGGTGTGAAGCCGACCTCTTGTATGTCAAGCAGATCACGCAGGGAAATGGCTGGGCTGAACGCCAACGCTCGATCCTGCAGTCGACAGGCCGCCCGGCCGCAATCGTCGAGCAGCTTTCAAATCAGGCTCGGTTGAGTGATTGCCATCTGGATGTGAAGTGATGAATTCGAAACTCGTGCTTGAATCGCTGGATCTGAAGGACCTGCAGGATCTTGCCAATCGGCTTGTGCAATGTTTGCCTTCGAGGTTGACAATCGGTTTGGTGGGCACGCTGGGAGCTGGCAAAACGACGCTTGTGCAGGCAATATCCAGTGCCATGGGAGTCGATCGGGCAGAGGTCACCAGTCCCACCTTTACATTGCTGCAGTCGCATCGTGGAGGAGGTCAGACGTTGCATCATCTGGATGCTTATCGGGTTGCAGATGAAGACGAGTTTCTCGAACTCGGGGTCGAAGAACTGTTTGACCAGGAACAGGCATGGACGCTGATTGAGTGGGCTGACCGCGTTGAGGGGGTGATGCCGAAAAATGTGCTCTGGCTGGAGCTGCGGATCGACCCGCAGCCAGACAGGCGGACGGTGGAAATCACGACTGCGGATCACGTACTGTCGCAGGTACTGGAAACGGCACTACGGGAAATGATCTCCAAAGGCTAAGCTGCCGGGATACTTGATGGACCAGCCCAATGAACCCCTGCCGATTGTCCGACCACTGCCAGACAATGTCTGTTTGGTAGAGATGTTTTCGCGTCTGTCACGTTTGCCCGGGTGCTTGTGGCTCGATTCTGCATCGCGCGGTCCACGAGACCCCCATGGCCAACCCATCGGGCGATACAGCTTTCTGACCGCTGATCCCGTCAAATCTCTCGTTGCCTTTGCCGGGGACCCCGACCCGTGGCCAATTCTTGCACAATGGTGTCAGGCCTTGCCAAACGAACATGATCCGCAGCTGCCCCCGTTCCAAGGTGGAATTGCTGGCCTGATTGGTTACGAGGCCGCGGCCTGGCTGGAATCAGTGGGCATCGCAACTGCCAATGATCTGCCAACACCTGCCATCTCGCTGGGGTTGTACGACTGGAACATCGCGTTTGACCACCAACTCGAAAAAGGGTGGATGATCAGTCAAGGATTGGCCGCCACGGATCCGAGTCAACGATATTCAGTCGCCTTGGAGAGAGCTGACTACTTTCAGCAGTGGTTGTTTGGAAGTCCAAAAACGGAACGCGTGTCAAACGCACGCTCCGAGCAGGATGAAAGTTTGCCTGAATCGCAGGAGGATTTAGTACCCCTGGGTGATCTACCTGATCAACGCGGTCCCTCGCCCGTTGCTTTGCAACCCCAGTTTCCAACGGACCGTCCATCTGTGACCAGCAATTTCACAAGTGAGGGTTTTCAGGCGAGTATTGCCGCCGTCGTCCAGGCAATCCGAGCGGGCGATTCCTTTCAAGTCAATCTTGCTCAACGATTATTGGTACAGCAGCACTTGTCGTCACCGACACTTTATCTTCGACTGCGTGAAAGCAATCCTGCACCCTTCAGTGCCTACTATGGTGGCGATGGTTTTACCGTGCTGAGCAGCTCACCTGAGGGGTTTCTGCAGGTGCGTGGTTCTGTGGTCGAAACCAGACCGATCAAAGGTACCGTTCCTCGAACCGGGCATGACTTGACGGATCACGCATTGGCAGAAGAACTTTCTGAAAGTGAGAAGGATCGCGCTGAGAATGTGATGATTGTTGACCTGATGAGGAATGATCTTTCCAGAGTATGTCGTGATGACAGTGTGCGTGTTGAACAGCTCTGTGAGCTGGAAAAATACGAATTCGTTCAGCACCTTGTCTCGGTGGTGAGCGGTGAATTGCTGGATGAAATGACGGTGGTGGATTTGCTCAAAGTGTGTTTTCCCGGGGGGAGTGTGACTGGGGCACCGAAGATTGAAGCGATGCGGACAATCGCCCGCATGGAACCAAGCCGCCGGGGGCCCTATTGCGGGTCCATTGGCTATATCAGCTGTGGCGGCGATGCTGACTTCAATATTCTGATTAGGACGATTACTGCTGCTCATGGGCAGTTGCAAATCCCGGTCGGCGGTGGCATCACGGCTCGAAGTCTGCCAGCGGCAGAGGAAGCGGAGACTTGGGCAAAGGCCAAGGGCATGCTGCGGGCCGTGGAGTCAGCGTGACTTTGAAGTTTCTATCTTGATGCTACGGATACCGCTGTTGGTATCCTCTGCCGTGTTCGCGGAACTCGTTATTGGGTGCGTGCGTGTCAAGTTTGCGCTGGTGTTAAGCATGCCCGTATGGCGAAGATGCGCAGGCTTTTTTGGTTGGGTGTTTTTGCGGCTTTCAACATGATGACCGAGGGTAATCGCAGCCTTTGATTCCTGTCATTGCGATGTTTGCTGATGGCGTATCAGTGACATTCATGCAGATGTAGAACGGACTGCGGAATTACGCAAAACATTTTCTTTGGGATTTCCCAGCTTGTTTTGGTGTGCGGCCCGACCTCGCATCAACGACGCAATTGTTGAATGCTCGTTTGTTCTTGAATGTCATTTTTGTCCGTGGTTTGCGGTGTTTACTGCACACGCTTGGGTCCTGTTCGCCACGACGTTGCCTGACAACGGCTCGTACTCATCCCCCTCTGCTGACTGCGGTTCAAATGGCGAACAAAGGGTGATTGTGATCCGTCCTATTTCACTTCAATGACGAAAAAAGTTTGTCGTTTTAGAAAAACATTCATAGACTCAAGGCCTATTCACTTGGGTCGCTGCCCATGACCACACAATCTTTTCTACACAGGTCAAGACAATGCAAATTCGCTTTCGTGAGCTATTAGGCTCCCGTCGTACCACCCGTGCGCAGCGCATGCGTCGCGCCCGCCGCCGGGTACAACTCGAATCACTTGAGCAACGGATTACGATGTCCGCATCAAGTGGAATGGAGGCCTCTTCTGGTTTGATATCCGGATTCAATGCTGCGGCGAGCAGTTCAAATGATGGTTCCGACATGCGGGCCGATATACCGGATCAGGTTTTTGCTCCCTATGTTGACACAACGCTTTGGCCACCATTCGACTTTGTCGAACTCGCAAGAGATGAGGGCGTGAAGTATGTCACGCTTGCATTTGTGGTCGCTGATCCGGCGACGAGTGAGCCCAGTTGGGGTGGTTATTACAGTGTGGATTCCGGCTACCGTGGTGATCAGATCGATGCATTACGGGATCTGGGAGGAGAAGTGCTGGTCTCGTTTGGAGGTGCTGCTGGAACTCCACTCGCAGCTGCGATCCCGAATGTCGGTGATTTGACTCAGGCCTATCAGGCAGTCATTGATCAGTACGATCTGACTTGGATCGATTTTGACGTCGAAGGATTCTGGGTAACCGACGAGGCTTCAGTTGATCGTCGCTCTCAGGCAATTCGAAATCTTCAGGATCAGGCTGCAATCGATGGCAAACCGTTGGAAGTCTGGTTCACGTTGCCAGTGTTGCCCAGCGGTCTGACCAATGATGGCTTGTATGTCGTTGAGTCCGCTTTGAGCCATGGCGTTGATATTGGCGGGGTCAATATCATGGCCATGGATTACGGCGATTCAGCGGCTCCCAATCCAGAAGGCCAGATGGGCGATTACGCCATTGACGCAGCAGAAAGCCTGTTTGATCAGATGCGTGGTGCTTACGATGCTGCAGGTATTCCCGTGACCGACTCCGAGTTGTGGAGTCTTGTCGGAGTCACTCCGATGATCGGGCAGAATGATGTCATGTCGGAACGTTTCTATCTGGAAGATGCCGAGAAACTGTTGGACTTTGCAGATGAAGTGGGGATGGGATTTCTTTCCGCATGGTCAGCGAATCGTGATGCCCCTTGTGAAACGTTTGGAACGCTTTCACTGACTTGTAGTGGTGTGCCGCAGGAACCTTTTGAATTTGCCCAGACCTTGGGCCAATTCACCATTGGGGGTGGCGATGATGGTGGGTTGAGCGACGATAATCCACCCGATGGTGGCACGGATTCAGGGCTTGGTGATTTGACGGGAAATGTCTTTCCCGTCAATCCTGCTGGACCCGATATCATCAACTTCAATCCTGATGAAGATCGGCTCGATTTTGGTGATATCTCCGTTCACAATCTGATTCTTGGGAAATTGGAATCCGGGGAAATCGCAATTGTAAATCCCTGGGCGTGGACTCCTGAATATCAGGTCATCAAAGATCGCAGTTTTACCGACCTGAGTATCCACAATTATGGTGTGGTCGCCAACGAACATTTGCGGCAGGACATCGGTGGTGTCGTGTCGTGGGAACAGGGTGTCGGACCTCGCGATTCTGATACGGTCTATGTCCGTTCACACGAGTATGGTGTTCAGGAACGAGTGGATGATTTTGATCCAGAAACGACCAAGCTCAGTTTCCTCTACTTTGGAACGCGCGAACGTCTGAGTGTGGAGGATACATCCGAGGGCCTGTTGATTTCGGTTCAGCCAACCAATCAGAGTGTGCTGTTGGCCGGAATTTCAAAAAGTGATCTGGTACCTGCCAACATTGAGTTTCACCATGATCAAATTGTCGAAGATCAGTTGGAATTGCAATTTGGGTTCACGGTCGATGAATTGACGCTGGTGAGTCGAGCAGAGTTGCTGACTCCAGCTGCGCCTGCAGGGGAGACGACTGATGGAAACCAGACACGTCCAGGCAGTGGCAATTCCCATGACCATGGAAACCATGACCATGGTGGCGGTGGGATGGACGGCATGATGCCATCAATTTCAGTGGCGGATGTCGTGGTAACCGAAGGTACAAGTGGGAATGTTTCGACGGGAGCATTGTCAACTCTTGGCAATCAGATCGTTGACGAATCAGGACAATCTGTGCGTCTTGCGGGCGTGAACTGGTTCGGTTTCGAGACGACCAATTTCGCTCCGCATGGCTTGTGGAGCAGAGGGTACGTCGAAATGATGGAACAGATGAAGGCCGAAGGATTCAATACCATCCGTCTGCCATACAGTGACGAACTGTTTGACGCTGGCAGCACACCCAATGGTATCGACTTCAGCAAAAACTCTGACCTGGAGGGATTGAGTGGACTGGAAATCATGGACCGGATTGTGGCACAGGCTGATGAGCTTGGGATGCGAGTGGTTTTGGATCATCATCGATCTGAGGCAGGAAACAGCGCCAACGGATCGGGACTTTGGTATTCCGCGGAGTATCCAGAATCCGTCTGGATCGATCACCTCACACAATTGGCAACCCGGTACGCCAATAACAGTTCAGTGGTCGGAATCGATTTGCATAATGAGCCTCACGGTCCAGCAACCTGGGGTGACGATTCAGCCAACGATTGGCGTCTGGCCGCTGAAAGGGCTGGCAATGCGGTGTTGGCGGTCAATCCCGACCTGCTGATCATCGTCGAAGGCGTTGAAACCGCTTCCTCTGGATCTTATTGGTGGGGCGGGAATTTATCCAACGCCGGTGACGCGCCGGTGCGTTTGGATGTGGCAAATCGGCTTGTCTATTCAGCACACGATTATCCCGCCAGCGTCTACCAGCAGGACTACTTCAGCGACCCTGCTTATCCAGACAATCTGACCGAAATCTGGAATGAAAACTGGGGCTACCTCTTCCGTGACGGGATCGCACCTGTCTTATTGGGTGAGTTTGGCAGCAAACTTGAAACCGTCAGCGACCAGCAATGGTTCGACGCCATGGTTGAATACCTCAAAGGCGATCTTGATGGTGACGGTGATAACGATCTTGAATCCGGGCAAGAGGGTATCAGTTGGACCTACTGGTCGTGGAATCCAAATTCCGGCGATACCGGTGGAATTCTCAAGGATGACTGGCAGACCCTCCATGACAATAAAGTGGATGCGTTGGAACCTGTGCAGTCAGATTTTGCAGACGCTAGCGGAGACGCACCGACCGTCGCTATTGTGACGGTAAGTTTGTCTGCTGCATCGATGCACACAACCACGGTGGAATACTCCACAGCGGATGGAACTGCCCTTTCAGGTAGTGACTTTACAGCGACCAGTGGAACGCTGACGTTTCTTCCCGGTGAAGTCACCAAAACGATTCAGATTGATGTGAATCCCGATGCCGTGGTTGAGCCAGACGAACTGTTCTTTGTCAATCTGACAAATGCGGCTCATGCTTCATTGACCGATGCAAATGCAATGATCACCATCGTCGATGATGACAATACTGAGCCCTCATTGCCAACACTCAGTGTCAGCGATGCAAGTGTGACCGAAGGTGACACTGGAACAACTTCGATGTCTTTCACTGTGGCATTGTCGAAGGCCGCATCGGAAGATGTGACGTTTGACTATGCGACGACTGCTGGCTCCGCGGTTGCACCGGATGATTACACCGAGGCAACGGGAACTTTAACCATCCCTGCAGGGCAGACTGAGCAGACGATCAGCGTGGATGTCAACGGCGACCTGCTTGAGGAAGGCAGAGAGTCATTCCAGCTCAATTTGAGCAATGCCATCAACGCAACGCTGGCTGATGCAAACGCTGAAGGCACGATCGTGGACAACGATCAGACAGTGGTTCCTGCCGGATTCTCCTACCGCACGACCGATGATTGGGGTAGCGGTTTCAATGGCGAGATCACGTTGACCAATCGTGGAGATGAAGCGTGGTCAGGATGGCGGTTGGAGTTTGATTGGACCCATGAAGTCAGTCAGGTCTGGAATGCTCTTCTGATCGAAAATTCAGATGGCAGCTTTGTGATCGACAACGAATTCTGGAATGGTGCAGTTGGACCCGGGCAGAGTGTGATCATCGGCGTGGGGGGCAGCCCAGGAAATGTCACTACCATCCCCTCCAATGTGTATGTCAATGGAGTCCTCGCCGATGTAGGACAAACAGATCCAACTCTGTCGGTTGCTGATGTCAGTCTCGATGAGGGAGACTCTGATTCATCGGTTGCCGAACTGGTTGTTTCACTCTCGAAAGTGGCCAGCGAAGATGTCACTGTGAATTACACCACCAAGGATGGGTCAGCATTGGCTGGTTCAGACTATGAAAGCAAGATGGGGTCTGTGACCATTCCTGCTGGAAACCTGTCGGCTGTGATCTCACTGAACGTCAATGGCGACCTCGACGTGGAGAATGACGAGACCTTGACGGTCGAGCTGTCATCGCCACAGGGTGCTTTGATCGCCAGCGGCGTGGCGACAATCACGATTAAAAACGACGATTTGGGTTCTTCAAATAACTCCGCTGAATATCGAACCGTCAGTGATTGGGGGTCCGGATTTACCGGCGAACTGAAACTGACCAATCGTACAGATCAGGCGTGGGATGGCTGGGAGGTTGAATTCGATTGGGAACACAACCTGACACAGTTCTGGAGTTCAAAACTGGTAAGCCATTCCGGCCAACATTACGTTGTGAAAAATGAAAGCTGGAATGGAAAAGTTGAGCCTGGTGCGAGTGTGACGCTCGGATTCAGTGGTAACCCCGGGAATGTCGTGACCAGTCCGCGCAATGTCACCATCAATGGCCAAGGTGCGGGAGGAAACGATGACTCCGGCGATGACACCATTGAAATGACGATCAGCGATGTTGCCATGATGGAACCTGATGCTGGTACCGAGGCATTGGCATTCACTGTCAAGCTTTCGAAGGCGGTTCCTGAGGGCGGGCTCACTTCGGTCGATTATTCGACCGCTGGTGTGACAGCCGTTGCTGGTGAGGACTTTGTCCCAACCCAAGGGACATTGACCTTCCTGGCAGGTGAAATGGAAAAGACGATTGAGGTTCTGGTCAAGGGTGATACTGCCGTTGAAGCAGATGAAACCTTCGAGCTTGCCTTGAGTCAGGTTGTCAATGCAAAGTTGGTCGACAACACCGCGGTTGGGACGATCCAGAATAATGATTCCGAACAATCAAGTGGTGATGTTGCGTGGAGTGTTTCCAGTCAATGGGGGACAGGCTACGTCGCATCAATTGTGATCACCAACAACGGGGAACAGTCATGGAGTGGCTGGGAGCTCGAGTTCGATTCACCTCATCAGATTGACAGTATCTGGGGGGCGCAGATTGTGAGTCATGAGGGCACGCGATATCGCCTTCGAGCGTTGTCATGGAACGGTTCAGTGGCACCGGGTGGAGGCGTGAGCATTGGCTACCAGGTCAATACCAGTGGTCCGCTTGAGCCAACGAACTTTCAGCTCAAGACGACTTGATCCTGTTGGGGACGCAGTCTGCCTGGCTCTGCCGGGTTTCATTGTGCCTGACATGATTTTGCAAGTCTCGTGATAGTGGCGAGCGCAGTGCAATGCTCTGCGCTTGCCGTGATCGGGTGTTTTTTCTGGCGCTCCTTTGCCGGGTCTTCGTAGTGTTTTTACTACCCGCCTGATCTGTTTTGAGAGCGTGGTGTGTGTGAAAAGCGATGAGTTCGGATGACAACTCTCATCGCTTGAATCGCAGTCTGAAGGGAATTCAGACTGCTGGTGTTTTTTGCTTTGAATGCGGGTGACCTTCCTACCGCTTGCTGCTTTTGGGGGTTGGTCGCCCGTGTCCAAAGTATGAAGTTTTTTTCATTTTTCTATTCTCCATTCAGTCCATTCGGGAGCCCCCTTGTTGGGTGCAAAAGTCCTGCCAGACGTGAAAAGATTTTCGTCAGCGTAACGTGAGGGAAAACCAATGCATATTCAAGACCGTAAAGAACAAAGACGCAGTGCGAGCAAGAGGAGGCGACGATCGACTCTGTTGCAATCGCTTGAATCTCGCGTCCTGCTGGCCGCTGATTTTGGCCAGTCAGACTCCGACTCCATGATGTCCGGCGGTTCGGGACAGGATTACGACAGCCGGTTGATTCGATTGATTGAAACGGGACAGATTGCCGCCAGCCCGGTCAACGGAGCACGGGTTCCCAGCAATTCCGGCGGTGTACCACTGGCTCCGCTGGTTGATGCCAGTTTTGATCAACCCGTGCCATCGACGGATTGGTGGAGTTCAGTTCAGTTCCCCGCGTTTGGCAATGCGTTTTCAGCACCACTGCATGCCCACCCTTTGACGCTGGAAGCTACATCCCGAGGCTTGCTGTTTGGGGCGCCCAACCGTTTTACAGGTTTCAGTACCGGACCAACGACTGGTGAAGCCAAGGCAGCTCATCGCTACGATTTGCAGGTAGATGTTTCTGCAGCAGGTCTGGCAAGTGACTTTGCACTAAGTGATTACAGTGATTGGGCATTCACTGGTGTTTGGCGAGGTTCCACAAGCAAGATGGAATTGACTGCTGCTCAGGGGTCACCCTTTGCATGGCTTTCGAACGTCGAACTTCGTGACACCGTGGTGCGCATTCAGGGAAACCCGGAGTTCGTGCAGATTGAGGGGAACCAGGCATTCGTCAGGGTCAACGGCAGAACATCCATGGTACTCGCTGAAACTGGTGTGGAAATTCGTGCAGTTGCAGGCGGTTTGATCTTCATGACCGATTCCGGGGAAAGGGCTGACAGCTCCGCGTCTCTGGTGCTGGGTATGCTACCCCAGGATACGCCGCAGGTTCGTCAGGAATTTTTGAGCGTTGCGCTGAATCGACCTGTGGGAACGGAATTTCAATATGCCTCCACCAATGACGGATTCGATTTGCAGGTGGGTTATGAATATGTGTTGGACAATGGTGCACCTGCTGAGACCATTCTCGCTTTGTATCCACATCTATCTCGATTGTCCAAGGATGTTGCGGCCATCGGTTCAGAAGGTTATCTGAGTCCACGCGGGGTGATGCAGCCGATCAAGACTGACAACGTTCAATTCGATTTGCCAGCGCGAGGTGTGTTGCCGAATCTGCCAGCAATTCTGAGTGAAACGCAAACCGATACGTTGCTGAATTTGATTCGTGCTGATAACAACGCAAATGATCCTGCTGGATACCTGGCCAGATTTGGCGATACGTATTGGTCAGGTAAAGCGATGTTGAAATTATCGCAGCTTGCTCAAATGGCTGAGGTGGTCGGTGAAAATGAAATTCGGGATCGGATCCTGGACGCCATCAAGAATGAACTCAATGACTGGTTCAACGCAACGGGTGCAGGCGGTGACAAGCACTTTGCCTACAACGCCCAGTGGGATACTTTGCAGGGTTATCCAGATAGCTTTGGTTCAGCGGGTGACCTCAACGATCACCATTTCCATTACGGGTATTTTGTGCATGCAGCAGCGTTGGTGGGGTTGGTTGATCCCGCCTGGGCCTTGGAAAATCGTGACATGGTTGATCTGTTGATCGCAGATGTCGCGAGCAATGATTCTGCCAGCACATCGTTTCCGGAATTGCGGAGTTTCAGCCCCATGGCTGGCCATTCCTGGGCCTCCGGTCATGGTGCGTTTAGTAGCGGTAACAATCAGGAATCGAGCAGTGAGGCAATGAATTTTGCCACGGGAGTGACGCTGTGGGGCGAGGCAACCGGCAACCAGAATACACGCCAGTTGGGACAAATGCTCTACAGTCTCGAAGCCGAGGCGATTGCTGAGTACTGGTTTGATCGATATGGAACAGTGTACCCGGAAGCATACGAGCATGAATCGGTAGGAATGATCTGGGGGGATGGTGCCGCCCATGCGACCTGGTTCTCAGCAGAACCTGAGTTGATCAAAGGGATCAATTTCCTGCCGTTCCACGGAGGTTCGCTTTATCTTTCGGAAATGGCGGCTGATCCCGCAGCTTTGTTGGCAGAGGTTGAACAACTCAACGGCGGCCCTGCCAATGACTGGCCGGGAATCATTCTGCAATATGAAGCGCTGGTTGATCCTGATTCTGCTGCCGCACACTACGAACAGCAGGTTCCCAGTGATGAAGCGGGCCAGAGTCCGGCTTACACGTATTTTTGGGTCAGCGTGCTGGAAGCCATGGGAACGCCGACTTCCAATGTTCGCGGGGATCATCCCGTGTCGGCCGTCTTTGAAAAAGACGGCGTGCGAACCTATTCAGCCCACAACGCATCAGCGGATTCGCTCGTGGTGAATTTCAATGATGGAATTTCATTTACGGTAAGGCCCGGAGAGTCTGCCACGCGGCAACGGGTGCTGGGATCAGATGTCTTGACGGATCCGTTCACAGATGGGGGCGATGATTCGGGAACGGATGATCGAACGTACGAAGTGGTTGAATCCGTTGGGTCTGTGGATTTGTTGGTTGAACAATCGACTGGAATTGCCTTTGTGGCACGGGACGCGGAAAGTCCGGTCTCGGTGACCCGGTATGGTCAGTGGTGGGATGGCGATATTCCCTTGCAACGCGGTGATTGGCAGTTGATTGCTGCAGCCGAGGATTCGCAGGGTCGACTCCGTGTCCTCGACGTCAATCCATCGGCCACCAACAGTTATGGCTGGATTCTGGATGATTCCGGTTTGTTCATTGGCGAAGATGTTTATGACGCAGGAAATATAACTGAGGCAGAAGTGCTGTTTGAATTGGATCTCAATGGTGATGGAACCATTGGGCCGGTTGGAGATGAATTACCGCCGATTGCCGGTGGCGATGTTTCGGATGAGGGTGTGAATCTGAGATTGATGAGCTTCAATGTCTACTACGCAAGTCTCGGGGCACAATGGCGTGTTGACGGCATTGCACAAGCTGTCGCCGATTATCAGCCGGACATTGCAAGTCTGCAGGAAATGTGGGGCGAGAAAGAACAGATCCTCGCTGCTATCGAACAGAAAACCGGTCTCGACTATGCGTTCTCGGTCGGAAGCAATACGTGGGATGGTGACATCCTGTATCGCCGGGATCGTTGGACAATCGTTGATGACGGCGTGTTGAGTTATGACGGATCGCGAGGCATGTCGTGGGCGTCCTTGGAACATCGCGCAAGCGGAGAAGAAATGATGGTCTACGGCATTCACCCATTGTCGGGTGTGAGTGAACGTGTGCATTTGCAAAACATGGAAATGGCAACTCGACACATGCAGGAACGCAGTGAAACACCAGCTGCCCCGGTGGTATTCATGGGTGACTTCAATGCATCGGAATATTCCGAGTCGATGGGCCTGTTGCGTGATGGAGAGATTGATGCTTTTGGTGAAACGTGGGAAGTACCTGTTACATTCGAAGATACATTCCGATTGGCCAATGGGCAGGATGCCAATGGTGATACTGGCTTCGGTGCAAAAATTGACTACATCTATACCGAAGAGCGGAACGCAGGAATCTTTCGCACCATGTCGGCTGGGATTCTAAGAAATGCACCCGGTGGTTCGGACCACTTTCCGGTGACAGCGGAAATTGTACTGTTGAATGCCCCGGCTGATCCGCCTGTCGATCCACCCGTTGATGATGGGAATGGACCTGATTTTTCACTCGTCTGGCCGACCTCGGATGTCGTCATGACGACGGGAGTGGAAGCAGCCGCTCATGGATGGGTGCTGGATGTCTCTGAAATGGAACAACTTGAAATTTCCATTCAGCACGTTGAATCCAACAATTACTGGAGACCTGACGGCACGTTTGGGACGCGGGATTTCTTTGATGCCGATGTGCTTCCAGCCGATGGTCACTGGAGAATGATGTTTGATCTGCCAGCTCCCGGTCAGTACGAGATGGTTGCCTATGGCATGAATGCATTAGGACAAACAACCACCCGGTCAACCATGTTTGCCGCAATTGGGGATGTGCTGGTGGATCCCAATGCACCAGCGGGCGATCCCGATTCGGAAAATAGTTTGACCATCATCGAGGCTGACGGTGAGGCGTTTTTGTTGGTTGATGAGGCAACAGGGATTGCTCATGTCCAGCGTAAAGGGAATGCGCCAGTCGTGGTGACACGCTTTGACAGTTACTGGAACGGTGAAGTTCCAATCCAGCGAGGCGACTCACGGATGTTGGCTGCAGGTGTCGATGACGAGGGCCGCCTGCGAGTTCTCGATTCCGGGCCCTATGGAAAGTATGCATGGATCTTGAACAATGAAGGATTATTCATTGGTGAAGATGCGTATGGGAATGATCCGCCACTGGCAGCCGAAAATATCTTTGACCTCGACTTCAATGGCGATGGGGTGATCGGAGAACCATCTGCAAATCTTGTCGTCATCGAAGACGATGGCGGGGCAGCTTTGCTGAAAGATCCAGTCAGTGAAATTGCTTACATCCAGCGTCCCGGTGGATCGCCTGTGGTAGTCACTCGCTTCGATGGCTATTGGAATGGTGAGGTGCCCGTGCAAAGAGGTGCCGCTCGCATGCTGGCTGCAGGGGTCGATGATGAGGGACGATTGCGTATCCTCGATGCGGGGAACTACGGATACTACGCCTGGATCCTCAATGATGCCGGTACTTTCATTGGTGAAGATGCTTACGGAAATGATCCTCCGTTGGAAGCTGAAACCATTTTTACACTTGACCTCAATGGTGACGGTGTCATCGGTTCCGCCAACACGGGAGATTCTGCTCAATTCGGTCAGGGGTTGCTGGTGCCGGGACAACCCAGTGCCTACGACATCACAGGATTTGATCAAGGTGAATTTCTCTCCAACATCCACTTCAGTCACCGCTTGCAGGTTGACCCAATTGTGAATCCCGGTGCCGCTTCGAGTCACATGCATGACTTTTTTGCCAACCCCACAACCAATGCCGATTCAAACGTGGCTTCACTGTTGCAGACCGATGAATCAGCTGCGAATCCGTCCAACAACTTGTCCGCCTATTGGACTCCCAGTCTTGTCGATGAGGGCAACGACGGCATTGGTGGTGATTTCGAGTATGTGACGCCGCTCGACAGCTCCATCGCCTATTATTCGATCCTGAAACCCTATGATCCGGCCCAGCTGGAAGCAACGCCCACAGGTTTACAGATCATTGTGGGTGAAGGCATGCCGGATCAACGACAATCACCTGAAAAATTATTCTGGAATTACATTGGTGAGTCCACGACCTATGATCACATCCCATTGGGTGATGAGTGGCGAGACCTGCCGTTGCAGGCAGTGCTGATTTTTCCTCAGTTCTGGGATGGAGAGAATCTGGATAGCCCCGATCATCAAAGTCACATGGCCCACGGAAAAGGTGCTTTAGGAGGACCCTCGAGTCATCCTGTGATGTTGCCACAATTGCAATTGCAGATCCACTATGGACACATTCCCAATCGTCCGCACATGCTGGCGTCGGATTACATGACGATGAATCATCCCGAATTTGCGCCGGGGTGGAGTTTGCATGCTGATCACATTCATATGCCATGGCCAGAACGGGACGCATCAGGTGACCTGTACGATGGTTTCGAACGACGCGTCGAAGATGCGTTGAGGTTTCCACTGTTTGCAGGTGTCGATGGCAATTCCGTCCGGGATATCCCAACGGGAGTTCAGCAACCATTCACTGCGGTCGCGATGCCACTGCTGGGAACTGCCTCGGCGGATTCCCTCGTCGGTACCGATGGAAATGACCGAATCGAAGGCCTGGAAGGCAATGATGTGCTCAATGGTGGAGCAGGAGCTGATCTGCTGATTGGAGCGGAGGGAGCCGACCGCTTTGTGGTATCGACACTCACCGATTCCACACGCATGGAATCAGATCGCATTCTTGGGTTTGACGCAGAAGATACGCTTGATCTCAGCAGCCTTGGTCTGACGGATGGTGATTGGCTGCTGCAGCAGGTGGCAGGGACATGGCAAGTGATTGCTCCCGGCCATGATTTCATGGTGATCGTGGTGACACCCCAGTTGTCACGTGCACAAATTCTGATTTGAGGGACAGGTTTTGCTTGCTCAAACATGGCATCTACAACATGGCAGGTGGTAGCCTGCATCATGCTGCCCGCTGATAGATGATGCCACTGCGATCGCGTCCTTGAGAATCGATTGCTCCAGTTTTCCTGAGCACATAGGCAATTTGCTGGGCGTGCCATCGGGGCCGATCAATCAGAGTAGCAAGTTCCGCAGTGTTGAAGGTTTCAACGCTGGGCGGCATGTTGAGAAGTGCCAGAAGGTCGGCGGGGGTGCGTAACTCAAGCGAACGTTGAATGGTTTCCAGACGTACATCTGCCACCTTGAAATCTTTGTGCCAGCGGCGTTTGCGTTTTTTACCTGGCAGACGCAATTGCTCGATTTCGATCAGTGGGACTTCAATGACCAGATTTGGATGTGGGAATACCCGAGTGAAGTAGATCAGTTCATCAAACAGCTCCAGCAGATTTCCCCGTTTGGGGCTCAGTCTGCGCGAGGTGACAGGTCCGCCAAGTTTCTTTGCCTTGGCGATTCGTGTGCGCATCACAACCGGTTTGACTACGCGCAATTGGTGGCGTTTCAGTAGGTTGCGGCATTTATCACGGATCGCCGATAGCGATGCGCATTGTACTTCGATCAATTCATCATCACGGATTGCATCAATCCGATAGTTGCCCAGCACGACTTCGGTGCTGTTTTCGTCCTGCGCGTAGCAGCGTTTGAGTTGCTGATGAAGAGTCGTTTCCATGACAATGGTACAGTTGGCGTCCTGCCCCGGATCGATTGGTGAATGTTCTATTCGGGTTCAATTCCGAAATCCCGGATCGTTGTCAGCGTGTGCAGTTCAAGCCCCTTGGCCTTGAAGGCTTCCTCGCCACCCGCCAATCGATCAATGATCGCAATGACTTTTTCAACGACGAGTCCATATTCCCGCGCCGCATCGACTGCTTTCAAAGCACTGCCACCACTGGTGATGACATCTTCGACGATGACAACCCGTTGACCTGCTTGCACAGGGCCTTCAACTTGCTTGCCCGTACCGTGGTCTTTGGGCTCCTTGCGGACCATGAAGCCTTTGAGGGGTAGATCCTGTTGGCCAGCCAAGGTGATGATGGACGCGGTAATCGGATCAGCGCCGATTGCCATGCCACCCACTGCTTCTGGCAGGGTGCCCGTTGAACGCATCACATCCAACATGCCCTCGGCAATCACATTGGCTCCCTTGGGATGCAGCGTGATATTCCGACAATCGAGGTAGTACGAGGCCTTCTTTCCACTGGCCAAGGTGAATTCACCCTGCTGCAGGGACTCGGTTCGGATCAATTCCAGCAACGCATCTCGATCGTATGACATCTTGGTGGCTCTTCGTCAGATAAAGGGAAGGGAGGTCGGTGAACTCTCCCCACAGTTTTACCGACGAATCGTTACAGATGAACCCTGCGACAGAATGCCATACAAGTCATCGGCGATGTCTTCCGCAAGGCTGATGCACCCGTTTTCAGTTGGGCGGGTAAGATCCGGGCTACCATGGATGCTGATTTGGTTCCCCAAATCAATCCAGTAATTTCCATAAGGGTTGGCTGGGCTGCCTGAGGCAATTGGGCTTCCACTGCGGTTGTAAAACGTCTTTCCCGTCTGCTTGTCCTGAATGGTATACGCTCCCTCAACGGGAATCGGATCGTTTCCAAGGGCAATCGGGAAGCGGCCTGCGTAATAATCTCCCATGAACAGAGTCAGTTCTTTGAGCGTCAGATTGATCTCAGCCCGGAAGGGACCACGAACCACTTTCAGTTCTGTGCCAGGAAGAATGGTCAGGGGATCTTGAATCCCATTGATATTTGCAAGCAGCTGCCAAGGAACGTCGTAGGCTCGTGCGACATCCTGTAATGTCTCGGTGCGAGTGATCCGGTGCGGTTGTTCCAGCAAATGTCGTTTTGAGTAAATCACCTCTCGAGCCAGCGGATCAAGACGGGCCAGCATCTCGCTGCGCTGTTCGCCGGATATGTTTGGGGTGTTGTAGAAAATGCTCAATGTTGCCAAGGCATCTTTCCGCTTGTCCTGTCGGAACTGCATGTCGGCTGTTCGAATCGCATTGGCCAGTCCAACATTCGGAGCAACCACAGCGGTGGCAGTGGCGATGTCAGATCCGTCCGGGTTGATGCCCTCGGCACTGGCAGTGGCAACTCCACTGGCCTGATCCAGATCGGATTGTGGCAAGGCAACACCGCTTGGTTGGAAATTCGGGTTGATGTTGTCAGGATTCGGCAACGCGAAATCATTCCCGGTCTTCGGGTAGCGATCATTGGTGTAAGCATTGGCAATGTCAGCCTGTGTTGCTGCTGAAGACTCCGGAGGCAACGTGTTGTCGACGGCCGCCAGAGGTACAAGGCTATTTGGCTGACTTGCAACCTCCGCTGCTGAGACGCCAAGCGACGAGCTGTCTTGTGGGTCGATGCTGCTACGACTGCCCAGCAATGGAACATCGGCAGATTGCTGTGCTCCCGAATTGACCAGCGGTGCACCGCTCTCATCTGCGGAGCTGCTGTCACCGCCCAAAGATTCGGGTAAGCCGAGGTCTGAATCAAATGACATGTCGAGTCCCTCGTCAACGGCAAGTAAGCCTTGCACGTCTTCCGGGAGAGCTTCTGGCGGCTTGGTCATGGAAACGTAAGCTCCATAAATCACTGCCATCATCAACACCACGATTGCGGCGGTTTTTAGCGTCTGCACGACTGTCCTCCATGACGGGACCGGATCTGATCAGGTCCATCTCATGTGCTTGCAAGTAATCCACGGTCGGGTCACTCGTTCCACTGGATTCAGTGGGAGACTCGGCCCTTCAAATGGGGAGGTTAGCGAAACCGACTGACTTCCTGCCAGATCAGTTTCGTACATCGATGGGTGGGTAGGTTGCTGCCTTCCCAGCGGGGCCGACTTTGAAGCCCGTTTGTGTTTGGTTCCAAGGGGGAAATTGCTAGCATCGGACAGGTGCCCCACTTGGTGAGAACCGCCCCGGCAAACAAACTCACGTCGGGTCGGGATCACCCGACCCGCAGGAGACTGCCATGGCAGTGCCATGTTCTCTGTGCTGCATCTACTTCAGCTTGACTCGACAAAGAAAACTGTCGGCTGTGATATAGAGAGTTTTTCCATCGGGACCAAAGGTACAGTTACTGGTGCGTCCACCCGTGATCAGTCGCCCGAGTAATTTCCCTTGGGGGCTGATGACATAGATTCCACCGGGGCCACTGCCAAAAATGGTGCCATCTTTTGCCACGGCCAAGCCATCGGGAAGTCCCGGGAATTCCTGCATGTATTTCTTGCCGTCGAACAGGACTTTACCTTTGCCGAGTGTTTTATCCTGTTTGACGGGGAACGCCATCCAAATGGGATTTTCGGGATCACTTTGGGCGACGTACAGCGTCTTCTCATCGGGTGAGAGTCCGATACCGTTGGGACGGGCCAGTTCTTTGCTCAGCAGCGTCAGTGATCCATCGGTATCGAGTCGGTAGACGCCGCAGAAGTCAAGTTCGCGTCTGGGATCGGATTCTCGATCGGGCAGACCGTAGGGTGGGTCCGTGAAGAAGATTGAGCCAGAGGAATGAAAGACCAAGTCATTGGGGCTGTTCAGGCGTTTTCCCTTGTAGTTATCAACGAGGGTTCGTTTGCCACCACCTTTGGTGAGCACGGAGACGCGACGGTCTCCGTGTTCGCAAGCCGTCAGTCGACCTTGGGGATCGAGTGTCAAACCATTGGAACCAGGTTCCAGCCCATAGTAAGTGGCTCCGGTGTATCCACTGGGTGACATGAACAGATCGGTGCCCCGTTTTTCGGACCAGCGGAAAATGCTGTTTCGTGGGATATCTGAAAACAGCAGGTGACCTCCATTGTCATCTGCGACCCACACGGGTCCTTCGGTCCAAGTGAAGCCACTGGCAAGGACTTCAATTTTTGCTTTGGAATCGACAATTGCATCGAACGCAGGATCGAGCTTTTCGACGCGTCCAAGCGTTGTGGGTGTCTTTGCAAGACAAAGGGAAGTGTTGGTGAGCAGCAGGACGATTGAGAGGGTAACGTATCGCATGGTTTGATCAGCGGAGAGTTTGAGTCAGGTTGGAAACAGTCCGGGGACGCTTGCGGTGTTGCAGCATTGGTGTTGAGAGCACCGCAAAGGATGTCTTCACGCGGTGTTTGCAAAGCTTGCAGTGATAAAACCGCGGCATCGATTGTACTTGGTCACCCAACGTAAATGTGCATCCGAAGGGCAACCTTTGCCGAAAACCGGTTTCCATGCGTTGCAATGGGTACTCAACTGCTCTGATGCTTCTTCACATTCGCCTGGCTGCGGAGCATGGATGCGACTAACGCTGTCCAGCCGGTTTGATGATTGGCACCCAAGCCTTTGCCATTATCAGCATGAAAGTATTCGTAAAACAGGATCAGATCGCTCCATGCTGGATCATCCCGGTAGCGTTCATCTCCGCCATGGGCGGGGCGATTTCCATCAGCATCTGGTTCGAAGAGCGAGATCAGGCGTCGTTCCAATTCGCGGGCGACTTCCAGCAGATTCATTCGTTGCCCACTGCCCGTTGGACACTCTACTTTGAATTCATTTCCGTAGAAATCATGGTAACGTTTGAGAGATTGGATCAGCAGATAGTTGACGGGGAACCAGATCGGGCCACGCCAGTTGCTGTTCCCACCGAACATGCCGCTTTCACTTTCACCGGGAACATAACCGACTTCGTGGCGTCGTCCGCCGAAATCAAAAATCAATGGTTCATCTCGATGTGCCGCCGACATGCTGCGGATTCCGAACGGAGACAGGAATTCATCTTCGTCAAGCAAGACGGCGATGAGTCGGCGAAAGCGGTCTTCTGACGGAATGGCAAGCAGGCGACGGGATGCTTCACCAGATTCCGGGTCCTCACGCTCCATGTAGGTCATGTGTTGACTGAGGTCATCGCGGTTATTGAGAAACCAATTCATCCGGCGGCGGAAGCCCGGCAGTTTTTCAATCATCTCTTCTTCAAGGATGACGCCTGTCATCAAGGGCAGCAGACCAACCATGGAACGAACACGGATCGGAATTGAATGGTCTTTGACGAACAGGTGATCGTAGTAAAAACCGTCTTTTTCATCCCACAAACCAGTACCATCCATTGAGTTCATCGCTTCGGCAATCGCAACGTAGTGCTCGAAGAACTTACTTGCCATATCACCATAGGCTTGATGGTCTTCGGCAAGTTCAATCGCTATCCGCAACATGTTGCCACAATAGAAGGCCATCCACGCAGTACCATCAGCCTGTTCAAGGTGACCTTCGGGAAGGGGTTTGCTGCGGTCAAACACGCCAATGTTGTCGAGGCCCAGAAATCCACCCGCAAAGATATTCTTGCCACGTGGATCTTTACGGTTCACCCACCACGTGAAATTGATCAGTAGTTTTTGGAAAGCACGGGCCAGAAATGTTTTGTCGCGTTGACGAGGTGGACCGGTTGCCTTGTAGACCTGCCAGACACCCCAAGCATGAACAGGTGGATTGACATCGCCAAGGTGCCATTCGTAGGCAGGAATCTGTCCGCTGGGATGCATGTACCACTCACGCAAAAACAGCAGCATCTGTTCTTTGGCAAAGTGTGTGTCCAAGCCTGCCATGGGCACCATGTGGAAAGCCAAATCCCATGCTGCATACCATGGATACTCCCATTTGTCCGGCATCGAAATGATGTCGCGATTGAACAGGTTCCGCCAGTCGCTATTGCGACCCTCTTTGCGAGCCGCACTGGTGGGCACGCCATTGGGATCACCATCAAGCCACGTGCTGACTGAGTAATGATAAAACTGCTTGGTCCACAACAAGCCTGCATACGCCTGACGCATGGTGTCCTGACGTTCCTGTGGCAATGAACTTGGAATCCGATCGGCGTAAAAATCATCTGCTTCGGCTATCCGTTTTTCAAACGTAGCATCGAATGATTCGCCGAACGCCAGTTTGGCGTACTGTGAGGGATCGTGGTTGGCCTGTTCGGCGACCAAATCAGATTTGGCGTGGGTCAAACGCAGACGGATTTCCCGGGTCTCCCCTGCCGGTATCATGATCAAGCCGTAGGCACCGCATTTGGTGCCCCGCTGTTTCGGGTTCACTGCCCGAGTGTCACCGAGGACCACATAGTCGTTGATGGCGTCCTTGAAGTAATCCGATTCACTGGGCAGATCAGGGTACCGGTTTGTGTTGGTTTCGTTGTCGGTGAACAGCCACGTCCAGCCATCGGACCCAGCCGCGTCACAGGTGAACCAGAACTCATCGAGCGATTCATGAAACGTCTGGACAACGTTGTCTTGCAGTCGCATCGTAGGACGTGTGGTGCAGCCCTCATCGGTGCATTTCCAGGTCCACGTGTTGCGGAAAAAAAGTTGTGGGATCAGATGCAGAACAGCGGATTGGGGCCCGCGATTGGTAATGGTCAGGCGAATCAGCAAGTCATTGGGAGTTGCTTTGGCATATTCAGCCATCACGTCAAAGTAACGTGACTCATCAAATGCCAACGTATCAGTGATTTCATATTCGGGTTCGTTGCGATCCCGCATGCGACTGACTTCCACCAGTTCTTCATAGGGATAACGGCTTTGAGGGTACTTGTACAAAGCCTTCATGTAGCTGTGAGTTGGCGTGCTATCGAGGTAATAATAGCACTCCTTCACATCTTCCCCATGGTTGCCTTCGGGACCCGTGACGCCGAACAATCGTTCCTTGATGATCGGATCACGACCGTTCCACAGGCCCACCGAGAAACAGAGTCGGCATTCACGGTCACAAATGCCGAGCAGACCGTCCTCGCCCCAGCGATAAGCTCGACTGCGAGCTTGGTCGTGTGGAAAGTAACTCCAAGTGGCGTCACCGCCCTCGCTGTAATCCTCGCGGACCGTGCCCCACTGGCGTTCAGACAGGTAAGGTCCCCAGCGTTGCCAGTTCTGTTCCCGTTTAGCGGTGTGGACGAGGCGCAGGTCTTCGGGTGTCATGCGAATTCTCGATTGTCAAACAATTTCAGGTACCGTCGAAAAAACGCAATAATTCATCTTCCCAGAAAGCGGGCTTCCCCAGAAAACGGGCTGCCCAGAAAACGGGCTTCCCCAGAAAACGGGCTGCCCAGAAAACGGGCAAGTTCACTTTCTGCCCGACTCGGACCCTGTGGTGCCAAGTCGGAATCTGCTGAGTCCTGTGAATCAGGATTCTGTATCATCAAGAAGATCCACAGCGGCAAAAGCCTGCCCCTCAAGCATGGCAAGACTTGCACCACCACCTGTGCTGACATGACTGACCTGGTCAGCGAATCCAAGCTGGTCGACTGCGGCCGCGCTGTCGCCACCACCGATGATGCTGATCGAGTCGCTATCGGCCACCGCTTGAGCCACCGCTTTGGTGCCTTCGTCCATCGGCGGCTTTTCAAAAACGCCCATGGGACCATTCCAAACGACTGTCTTGGCGTCTTTGATCACGGCAGCATAGTTAGTGGCCGTTTCCGGCCCAATGTCAAAACCTTCCCATGCATCGGGAATCTCACCGGCAGCCACGACCTTCTTGTTGCAGCCAGCTATGTCACCAAAGTCATCACCGCAGTGCGTGTCCACGGGCAGATGAAGTTTGTCACCACCTTTGGCAATCAATTCCTTGGCCAGATCAACTTTGTCTTTCTCGACCAGGCTGTCACCCACCGCACCGCCATTGGCGAGCGAAAAGGTATAAGCCATTGCCCCGCCAATCAGTACTGCGTCACAGATGCCAAGCAAGTTGTTGATGACATTGATCTTGTCACTGACTTTCGCACCGCCCAAGATCGCAACGAAAGGCCTCGCGGGATTGCCAATGGCATCACTGAGGTATTGGATTTCACGGGCCACCAGATGACCGACAACACGAGGTTTGCCTGCCATGGCTTGAGGAACTGCGACCATTGAAGCATCGCTGCGGTGGCAGGTGCCGAACGCATCATTGCAGTAACCATCGGCAAGAGCAGCCAGTTTTCCTGCAAATTCTTCGCAACCTTTTTTCTCACCAGAGTTGAAACGCAGATTTTCCAAAACCAGCACCTGCCCATCACTCAGGGCCCCCGCTTTGGTAACGGCGTCCTCACCGACGGTGTCGGTGGCCATGGCCACCGACTGTCCCAGCAATTCGGCAAGGCAGGCGGCGGCAGGTGCTAAGCTGAACTTGGTCTCAAAACCAGTACCCGCGGGGCGACCCAGATGGCTCATCAGGATCAGCCTTCCACCCCGATCAATGACACTCTTGATGCTGGGAAGCGCCATCCGTATCCGGCGGTCATCGGTGATTTTCTGGGTTTCATCCAGAGGAACGTTGAAATCGACTCGCATCAGGATTGTTTTGCCAGCAACGTCAATTTGGTCGATTGTTTTCTTCGCCATTTTTGGTTGTCTCGTCGTTTTACGTCGTGATTCTGGAGGTCAACATCGCGCACTTGAAGAGCAAAAGCACGATGGAAATTGGATTTTTCGCGGATTCGGCGAATTTGAGTGAGCTGGGATTATCGGTAAACCACGCCGGGTGTCGAGTATGCCTCGCCGCTGCTGGATTGAATGTTCTGAATTCCTCAACTCAGCACCAGTCGGGAACCGAAAAACCAACAAAGGCCTTTGACGCACCACTCTGCGCGTTTCGGGATTCGTCGTCGGTGGTGACGTTCTCGTTGAAAAGGTGGAAATGGGTGCGTTACACGTGAAGGGGACTTTGGTGGCGGGGGGATCAGTCCAGACATTCTTTCGCAGTTGCTGTCTCTGTGCGCTCGGCGTGCTGACACAGGCGTCTTTTGCCCCGGCAGCGGAGCGTGGTGGCTTCCTGTTTCGCAGCGAAAAGGGATACCGCTCGTCCACTTCGCAGAAAAAAGATGTGATTGCCAGTCTGCCGATGGCACGACTGACTCCTCAAACGCAGCAACGAATTCTTTCGGTCGCAGGCTCGCCCACCATTTATCGCCGACTGCCCACTCAGGCGATTGATTGCGATCCGGAAATGTTTACCTTCCTCGTCAGGAATGCCGAGGTCATGGTCGGGCTTTGGGAATTGATGGGAATCACCTCGGTCCAGACTCGACGTACTGGTCCCTACCGATTTGAGGCTGTGGATGGTACGGGTACCAAGTGCAGCATTGATCTGGTGTATGGCGATCCCAACGTCCACATCTTTGTGGCCGATGGAAGCTATGACGGAAAAATGGTAACCAAGCCGGTTCGAGGTCGTGGCGTCTTCGTGCTGCGAAGTTCCTATGCTACCTCAGGCAGCGGGCGTACCACGGTGACCGGTACGATCGATTGTTTTGTCAAAATTGAGGGGCTGGGCGCTGATCTCATCGCCCGGACTTTGAGTGGTCTGATCGGAAGATCTGCCGATAGCAATTTCACCGAGACTGCGAAATTCGTCGCACAGATTTCGCAAGCCTCGGAAATGAACACGCCTGCCATGATGGATGTGGCGTATCGCTTGCCGCAGGTTGCTGATGACACGCGACAACAATTCGTCAACGTGATTCGATCCGTATCCAAGCGAGGGTGGGAACGAAATCGAAAAGCGAAAGGCAGTCCGACTGTCGTTCGGAACTCGAATGCTGTCTCGTCCGTTAGTCCATCGCGGCAGTAAACGATGTTGGCAGTATTCTGTTACCGGTTCGCGTTTTCAGATTGCCAACACCGCGGCTGTTGCTGGATTGGTCATGCGTGAAATGGCGGGTCACCCAATTTTACTTCAGCGGGTGTTGAGATCCTGATTGTCTTTCTGCCCGGTCAGTTGCCGGTTCATCGCAGCCAAGTGACCTGGCCCGGTTCCGCAGCAGCCGCCGATGATCGATGCTCCTGCGTTGATCCATGATTGTGCAAATTTGGCGTAGGTTTTGAATCCAAGGTCACAGTCGGTTCGCCAACCCAGTTTGTCATTGGGGCTGCCGGCATTTGCGTAGGCACCTACAACAGGTATTCCGGTTTCGAGGATTGCTTCAACAAACTGCAGGGTATCTGCTGCAGGAGTGCAATTGACCAAAACTGCCTGGACGCCAAGGTCGGCCACCTTGGTTGCAAGTTTTGCCATGCCACGTGGAGTCATCAGGTTCGCCTGCGGCCCGGCTGTCAAGGCAACCCATGTTTCGAGCTCGCAGGCGACTGCGGCTTTCGCTGCTGTGATGGTCTCTTCCGGGTGACTGAATGTTTCACACAGCAACAGATCGCAGCCAGCCTTGGTCAACGCCTCAGCCATTTCATGGTGTTCGGGTTCGGATCTGACTCCGGGCGACAAATCGGGTCGGTAGCAGTCTTCAACGGGTGCCATGCTACCAGCGACTCGATGATGTTTCGGCACCGCCTGCTGTGTGAGAGCGACCGCAGCCAGGGTCCGCTGTCGCCAAAGGAGTCCACTTGCTCGAGGGTTGGTTCGAAAGGTGTTGGCGGTATGAATCGAGGCCCCATACTGAACGTAGTCCTGGTGTATGGCCGCGATCATATCCGGGGCAGTTTCGATCGCCTCTGCGCTCCAGCAATCCTCTGCTGACGCGATCCCACGGGCTTCGAGTTCCGTGCCCAGTGGTCCATCGAGCAGCGTGATCATTCTTTTCCTGCTGCAACCATATCTGCAGCCATCTGCTTGGCGCCTTTGAGGTCGAGCTTACCGGTTCCGAGCATCGGGATTTCATCTATCTCAAGAAAACTGTCCTGCGAAGGTATGAACAGATTTGGCAGGCCGGCACCGCTGAGTACCTTGCGGATTTCAGTAATGTCCTTTTCTGTTTTCAAGTGCAGCACAATCAGTCGCTCGCCTTTCTTGGCATCCGGAACAGCGGTGACACACAAGCGGACTTGTTCATCGTCCTCGCCTTCGCGGAGGGCCTGACCGAGTTCTTCCTCGACACGCACATGCGGCACCATCTCACCACCGATCTTGGAGAACCGACTGAGACGTCCGGTGATGTGGATGAAACCCTCTTGATCAATGTGGGCAATGTCGCCGGTGATGTACCATCCCTCGTGAATGGAATCGCGGGTCAGGTCCTCACGGTTGGCGTAGCCTTGCATGACATTCGGGCCTGAGATCAACAGCATGCCGTCTTCATTTGTATCCAACTCATCGTCCGTCTCGGGGGTAACGATTCGTGCCGAGACGCCTGGCAGAGGGCGTCCTACGGAACCTTCGATCCGATCGGGCTGGAATTTTGCTGGTGACCGTGAGGGAGGGATGTTGACTGAGACCAGCGGGCTCAATTCCGTGGCGCCATATCCTTCCACCGGCCGTACTCCGAATTTGTCTTCGAATTGAGCGAACAGATCCGCTGGCATCTTCTCTGCACCTACAACAGCCACGTCAAGCTTTGAGAATTGCTCTGGTTTGACTCGCCGCAGATAGCCGCGCAGGAATGTCGGCGTTCCCAGTAGCACGGTCACTCCATATTTTTCGCTCAACTTCCCAACCTGTTTGGCATCCAGCGGATTGAAGTGGTAGACACCACAAGGACCGAGTGTTTGAACAGCCCACAGGGTCACGGAGTAACCAAACGAGTGAAAGAACGGCAGAATGCCAAGCACGGTATCTTTGCTGTTCAATCGCACAGCGCGATCAATCGCATCCACGTTGTGGCTTATGTTCGCGTTGCTCAATAGCACGCCCTTGGGCATTCCGGTCGAGCCGCTTGTGAAGATGACTGTCAATAAATCATCTGCCTCGATTTTGTTCAAACCAAGAAGCAGATCAAGCAGGATTGCAGGGATCAGGTAGGCCTGAATAAAAGCGATTGCCTTGTCGAGAACAGTTACCTTGTCGCGCAAACTGTCCAGCATCACCATCTCGGCGTCCACTTCCAGTCCCGTCTTGCTGATGAACTTCTCTGTAGACAGGACATGTTTGACGCCCACCTCCTTGATGCAGTGGTTGATCACATCACTGCTGACGGTGTAGTTCAGGTTTGCCGTAACGCGACGGTCGATCGCCAAGGCAACATTGACGGCGACACCACCAACACTGGGAGGCAATAAAACTCCAACAAATTGTTCGTCATCGGAAAATACTTCCCGACGCAATACACGCCGCAGTGCAAAAACCTTTGTCAGCATCCCCCGTCCGCTCGCTTCCTGCCCCAGTGAATCTGCGACCTGCAATGCTTTCCATCGTTTCCGCCAGACTCGGATGATCTTTTTCGCGAGGATTGGAAATTCACGACGATTGTGAATCGTTGCTTCTGCACCCAGTGCCAATACCTTTGAACGGACGTGTGCGAGCGGTGTATCAGCCGCGATCGGTTTGCCGATGTGAAGCGTCAGTCTGCGACGAAATTTGTCCGGCCATTTGAAGAACAGTTTTCCACCTGAATGGCTGAAAATGCTGCCCCACATTCCTTCCATGTAGACGGGCAGGATGCAGCCATCGGTGCCTTTGAGGATTTTTTGGTATCCCGCCTTGAAGGTCTGCAGTTGGCCCGTTCGCGTCAGGGTTCCTTCCGGGAAAATGCCGATCAGGTCACCATCTTGGACACCTTGACGGCCAGTTTTCAACGCTCGCCCAATCGACTTGGGATTAGCCGCCATCAAAATGGTGTCGAAAGAGGAGGCCAGGAATTTGAAAATCGGGTTTGTGAAATTGCCGCCATCCACCACGAAACGAACATTGCGAGGCAACATCCAAAGCAGAAGAACACCATCGATCCACGACACATGATTGCTGACCACCACGCATCCCTGTTCTTTGGGCATGTTTTCGATGCCGACAACCTGCTTGCGGTATAGCACTGCAAGTAGCAATGTGAATGGCAGTCGAATGGTGAATCTGGGGGCAAACGCCAGCATCAAGCCCAGTATCACGAAGCCAACGAACACAATTGTGAAGAAAATTTGCCAACCGTCCACGTGAGAACCCTAATCCGAGGTAAGACTGAAGAGATGGTTGTGGGATAGATTACCGGAAACGCGTTTGCAGTACGACTCGAGTTCCAACCAGAAATGAGAAGTCCGAAAACAGTGGCAAGTGATCAAATGTCTGAAACTTGATCGATTTTGAAGATTTCTGTTCCACGGTTCGCTCAAATTCGACGCTCATCCTGCGGAAAGGTTCGAGTCGCTGCGAGTGGTCGATACGCAGTCGGTGCGCCACTGAAATCCCATCGCTGAAAACCACAGAGCCCATGCTCGGCATTCTGATGCGATAGGGGGGGATGTTTTTATTGAGGCCTTATCGTGATTGATGTCTCATCATCACATGGCCCTGATTTGGCAGGATTTCGGCCTGATGACCGTAACGAATTCATGGCTGGATGTCTATTTTGCAAAAAGCTGTGACATGTCGGCAAAAGCCTTGAACTCCAGAGCATTGCCGGATGGATCAAGAAAAAACATGGTCGCCTGTTCCCCGACTTCGCCTTCAAAACGGATGTAGGGTTCAATTTTGAATTCGATCTTCGCGGCAATCAAGCGATCTCTCAAGGCTCGCCAGTCGTTCATGCTCAGGATCACACCAAAGTGTGGTACCGGAACCGCGTGGCCATCGACTTCGTTGTGGTGCGTGGATGCCGTGAGATTGGAGTCAAAGTGAGTGACAATTTGATGCCCGTACATGTCAAAATCAATCCATTCCGTGCTGCTTCGACCTTCGGGTAACCCCATGAGCCCGCCATAAAAAGCCCTTGCTTCGGGGATGTCTCGGACTGGGAAAGCAAGGTGAAACGGTGGGATGGACATCGGTTATCATCACTACAGGGTCAGTGGATCAGAAATGGTTTGCTGGAAAGATTACCATTTTCCGAAGTCTTGATTGCGACCAACCGCATGCTGGGCTTCGGGAATGTCAGTGTTTGCACCGTCCCTTTGTGTCGACCATCGCCTTTCAAATGGGAATATCGCTGTGATAGCTCAACGCAACCGAATTCATCAGGGAGGTCGACGATGGACGTGTCCTATTCTGTTCTGCCTGGTTTTCAACTTGCTGCTCTCGCATGGCGATCTGGTCGCAGAGCGACCTTCGTTATCAAAAGATGATTGGCCTTGGTGGCGCGGTCATGGGCAGGACGGAATTGCCACGCCCGACCAGCAGGCTCCCTTGCACTGGAGTCAGACTGAAAATGTTCGTTGGCGTCTGCCCATCACGGGCCGCGGACACGGTTCGCCGACTGTCGTTGGAAATCAGGTTTTGCTCGCGACTGCTGATTCAATCAAGCAAGAACAGGCGATTGTCAGCGTCAACCGGGAAACCGGTGAGGTGAATTGGGAAACTGTGGTGCATTCCGGAGGATTTGCAAACAGGAGTCGAAACAAACTCAATAACAAAGCATCACTCGCATCTTCATCCGTCGCCGCAGATGGGAAACAACTGTTTGTCAATTTCATGAATGCCAATGCTTTGTGGACGACCGCTTTGAATTTGAAAGGGCAGATTGTTTGGCAAAAACGGATTTCAGATTACGTGTTGCATCAGGGGTATGGCGCGTCACCGGCAATCTTTGGTGCCTTGGTCATCGTGTCAGCTGACAATAAAAGCGGTGGGGTGGTGACTGGATTGGATCGTGAGACAGGTGAGGTTGTCTGGCAGAGGGATCGTCCCTCTAAACCCAATTATGCATCTCCCATCATTCTCAAAGCGGCTGGTCGTGATCAGTTGATTCTCAGTGGGTGCGATTTGGTCACCAGCCTTGATCCTTTGACAGGAAAACAACTTTGGGAGATTGAAGGAGCAACCACCGAATGTGTGACCAGTGCGGTGACTGACGGGGTACACGTTTTCACCAGTGGAGGTTACCCGACCAATCATGTTTCAGCTGTCAGGGCCGATGGGTCCGGTGAAATTGCATGGCAGAATGGAAGCCGCGTTTATGTTCCGTCCATGCTGCAACGTGACGGCTACTTGTATGCCACGCTAGATGCCGGTATCGCCGTTTGCTTTCGTTGCAGTGATGGAAAAGAAATGTGGAAGTCGCGGTTGGGTGGAACTTTCAGCAGTTCACCCGTCATGGTGGGCGAGGTGATTTACGCAGCGAACGAGGAAGGCCAGACATTTCTATTCAAAGCAAGCCCCGATTCATTCCAGAAGGTCGCTGAAAACAGGCTCGGTGACAGCGTGTTCGCAACTCCAGCGATTTGCGGTGGACGTATCTACACGCGCGTCGCACATTTCCAGAATGATGTACGCCAGGAATATCTGTACTGCCTGGGAGAATGATCAGACCACGGAATGTCATGGGCTTGCATGCCGAGTTCTGTGGACGGTGACGTTTTATTTGAGGTGGTGAGTATGATTCGTCGGCTTGCTGCATCGCGAACTCTTTTTGTTATGCTTTCCCGCAGTGGATTTTACCCAACCCACTTGCCGTTGGCGCGACATCGGGCGTGATGTCCGATTTGTGATTCTTTCTATCTTGGTTCTCGCAGGTTACCGGATTTGGATATTTTAACTCGTCTCAAGGCAGTTGCATCACGATTGGTTGACCAGCAACAGGCCGAGGTCATCGTTCCTCCCCAACGAGCGGGAACCGGGCACTGGTTTGGTGGTGGCAATATGGTGCAGGACCAAAATGGGACCCTTTGGCTGACAGGCAGATTTCGCAATCAGGGTGATTCCCGAACCGGACTGGGAGCAGGTGAACGTGGCCTTGAACTTGCGATTTATCGTTCAGATGATAACGCCAGAAGCTTTCAGCAAACGCTCGCCTTGTCCAAGGCAGACTTGAATGTGGGGCCGCGGGAAGTGTTGTCGATCGAGGGAACCGCGTTGAGATTGATCGACGGACGGATCGAACTTTTTGTTTCCACCGAGAAACAGGGCATCGGTTATCCGGCCGAATTGCAGTCACATCTGAAACCGGGGACCGGTGTCTGGACCATCGATCGTCTGACCGCTAGTTCCATGCAGCAGCTTTCCTCTGCGGTCGTGGAAACCATTCTTGAAACCGATGATCCGCGATTCATTCACATCAAAGATCCTTTTCTTGGATCGCATCTTGGAGCAGACTGTCTTCTGTTTTGTACCCATCCTTTTTGCTGGACCAGTTCCAACACCGGTTATATCGTGTTGGAAGATCAAGCTTTGAATGTGGAACAGGCCAACCTGACATTTTTTCCCCGTGGTTTTACGTGGGATGTAGCGATGACACGTGGAACTGCGTTGGTCTCTTTACCACGGGTCGGTGTTCTGGCAGATCAGGATGTGCAACTGTTTTTCTATGACGGTGGCGAGTGTGTGCGGAACTTGGACCAACATGCCACCGCGGTCAAACGTCCCCGTGGTTATTCCTGTGAAGAACTGGGCGGTGTTGCTTACTGTCAGAATGGTGACCTGACCTCGGTGCAGCGTTTGTCTGTCAATCACCCCATGTTTGTCAGCCCGCATGGCACAGGATGCAGTCGTTATGTGGATGTGCTTGCAACGGAAGAAAATTACATCGTGACCTGGCAACAGGCACAGCAGGACGGATCGCAACCGCTCGTGATGAACATGGTTTCCCGAGCAGAGATCGAAGCTCTGTTAACCAACTGAAACGCCCCAGTGCTGAGTGTCAGTCGGAAGATGGGTTGTTCCAGATCACTCGTGTTGCTCGCGAATCACAAAAATGCCAGGAACACAGCATTGCCAGGAACACAGCATTGCCAGGAACACAGCATTGCCAGGAACACAGCATTGCCAGGAACACAGCATTGCCAGGAACACAGCATTGCCAGAAACACAGCATTGCCAGAAACACAGCATTGCCACAATTTCAGGGCAGCGGAGTGATGAAGACTTCGGTGAAGATGAATTGGCTCCCCAGTCCTGTCAGAACGGCGAGTTCCAACAGGACTATCCATTTAGCCGGGGCAGCCCGCATCATTTGGCCACCAATCAATGCGACCATGGTCGCCGAAGCGATGGCAAACGGTAACCAAGCGGTGGAAAGCAGGAAT